>JBGOYO010000037.1:0-12872 GCA_041479715.1 Anaerolineae bacterium | reverse complement strand
TGAGTACCTGCAGATGCTGATGGACGCCGGTGCCAAGTTGTACCCCTGCAAGATGACCTGTGACATGTTCGAGCTCACCCAGGCTGACTTTATCAAAGGCGTTGAAAAGGTGATGACGGCCAGTGATTTCATCGATCTTACTGCCGGTGCCCAGATCGTCTTTATATAAACAATAATAGCCTTTATAGGGGCTGGTCTAATACCAGCCCCTGGTTTGAAGATTAAGCACAATAGGTGCCCTGCCACCCAGCTATCGACCTAGGTGTCGCAGTGCCCTTATCTTGCTGCTCATTCCATTTCATCCCCTGTATTCAGCATATATAAGATATAAATTACACGCTGTGGAAGGAGTGGTCAAATGACTACTATCTGCTCTTGTCAGCGTATATCTGCGGTTAGAAAAGAAATTTTCCCTGCTCTCGGTGTGCTCAGCGGTGAAATGGTTTCATTCAATAAATTGCATCACCGGCTCCAATCCGCATTATAATTGCCCGGGGAATTTCTTACATCGAGGTGATCACAATGGAAAAACAGCTGAATGAGCTTAAAACCCGCTTGATGGAAGTCTATGACCTGGAACATGTTGGCGCCTTGCTGGGCTGGGACGAGGCCACCTACATGCCGCCAGGCGGTGCTGCGTCGCGCGGCCGGCAGAGTGCCCTGATTGGAAGGCTGGCGCATGAGAAATCGATCGACCCAGAAATCGGCCGGCTGCTGGATGCCTTGCGTCCTTACGAGGAGAGCCTGCCCTACGATTCAGACGATGCCTCGCTCATCCGCGTGGCCAGGCGCGAATTTGAACGATCGGTAAAAGTACCGCCTCAATTTATCGGCGAGATGTATGAGCACTTTTCAAAAATATATAATGTGTGGGTCACCGCCCGCCCTGAAAACAATTTCAAGGCGCTCGAGCCCTTGTTGGAAAAGGGCGTCGATCTCTCACGCCGCCTATCTGACTTTTTTCCCGGATACCAGCACATCGCCGACCCACTGATCGATTTTGCCGATTACGGGATGAAGGCCACCACCCTGCGCACCCTCTTCGCCCAGCTACGACGTGAGTTGATCCCTATCGTTCAGGCGATTACCTCACAACCTCCAGCAGATGACAGCTGCTTGAAGCAGCATTACCCCCAGGCTGAACAGCTGGCATTTGGTGAGGAAGTGATCAAAACACTTGGCTTTGACTTCAACCGTGGGCGGCGCGACCTCACTCACCATCCATTCATGACCAGCTTCTCGCTTGGAGATGTGCGCATCACCACCCGCGTGGACGAGGATGACCTGGGTTACAGCCTGTTCTCCGATATCCATGAATCGGGGCATGGTATGTACGAGCTGGGGATTAGGCGAGAGCTGGAAGGTACCCCACTGGCTGGAGGCACTTCAGCCGGTGTTCACGAGAGCCAGTCGCGCACTTGGGAGAACCTGGTGGGGCGCAGCCGGGGCTTTTGGGAATACTTTTTCCCCAAGCTGCAAGCCCGCTTCCCAAGCCAGCTCGATCACGTGTCCCTGGATACATTCTACCGCGCAGTGAACAAGGTCCAGCGTTCGCTCATTCGCACCGAAGCCGACGAGGTAACATATAACCTGCATGTGATGATCCGCTTTGATATCGAGCTGGCGCTTTTGGAAGGCAACCTGCTGGTGCGTGACCTGCCCGAGTATTGGCACGGGCGTTATTACGCCGATATGGGCATGCGCGCTCCTGACGACCGGGACGGTGTGATGCAGGATGTACACTGGTTCAGCGGTCCGGTGGGAGGCTCATTCCAGGGCTATTCATTGGGGAACATTATGAGCGCCCTGTTCTTCTCTCAGGCATTGAAAGCCCACCCTGAAATCCCGGCTGAAATGAAATTGGGCAAATTCGATACCCTGCACAGCTGGCTGGTGGAAAATATTTACCAGCACGGGCGCAAGTTCACCGCCAGCGAGCTTATCGAGCGCGTAACGGGCGGTCCGCTCACCATCGAGCCGTACATCGCTTACCTGAAGTCCAAATATGGTGAGCTATACAAGTTGTAATACAAAAAAACGGTGTAGTTGCCTTAAAAGGCTAGTTATAGTTCTCTCTACCGATTACCGTAGAGGCGCAGGGGTGGGTTACCGAGCTTAACGATCTAACCCAACCCCTGCGCCACCACTTTTTGGACAGCCCCGTCGATTAATCAATGTATTACTGGTTGGATTTAGGGTGCTTGCCCGATACCCAACATTAAGCTGTTTTATCCTATGGTTCAGCGAGTGATACATCCAGGAACCACTTCTCCCCAAAGTTCGTGATGGTATATCCTTTCACTCGAGGGTTAACCAGGATATAAGACATCGAGTGATCGATGGGAAGAGCAGCATGGTCGTCCAGCAACAGCGTTTCTGCCTGGTGGTAAAGGTCCAATCTTTTCGTAGAATCGATCTCGGTGCGGGCTTGCTCCAGCAGGGTATCTACTTCAGGGTTGGTGTATCCTGAGACGTTCATATCGCTCCCACTGTGAAAGAGCACATCCAGGAAGTTCGCCGGATCGGGGTAATCTGCACCCCATCCGAACAGCACGATCTGACCGTGTCCTTCGTGAGCTGCCCCAACGTAATTGATTGGATCCAGGAATTCTATTTGCACTTCAATCCCCAGGTTCTCGCGCCACATCTGGATCAATGCATCTGCCCAGGCATCTGTGTCACCGGCATACCCCGAGACGTTGAGTGTCAACACGGGCATTTTACCCGCATAAACAGAAGCCGCCAGAGCATCACGGGCAGCCTGTGGATCAAATTTCTGGGCTGGGAACTCAGTGTAGCCTGGCATACCCGGTGGCAGGATCGAGTCTGCCCGGGGGAAAAGATTATTGAAAAACTGCTCGATCATGTGATCTTTATCGATCGCCAGGGTGAGTGCTAGTCGCACGTGTGGGTCCTCCATGGGTGGGATGGCGTTGTTGAACATAATGAAGCTGGTGCTCATACCATTTCCTGTCATCAGCTGGTCGTTCAATGGGTGGTCTGGTGCCTGGATCTCTGCAATCTCCACCCTGGATGGGTATACCAGGTCTGCCACTCCAGATTCGAAATAGCTCAAGGATGTACCCGGTGCATCTGTGTTATATGCCATGTAGCGGATCTGCGCAGGCTCATAATACAGGTCATTTCGCTCGAAGGTGATCAGCTTGTTTTTCTGTAGCTCTTTCAAAGTATACGGTCCGCTGGCATTTGGATGGAACATCCATTCATCTGGGTTAGCCTCGACGGATTGCTTTTGAACCACGAAGCTCGTGACATAGGCGAGTTTGGCCAGGAAATACTGGACGGGGCTGCTCAGGGTGACTTGCAGGGTAAGGTCATCGATGACTTTAACGCCACTGATTTCATTGGCGTCACCAGCAAGCTTTTCCTTTACGCCGGCGATATCACCCAGGTAGGTGCTGGCAGTGGGAGATTTGGTGGCTGGGTCTGCAGTGCGCTCCCAGCTGTACTTTACATCCTCTGCGGTCAACGGGCTTCCATCCTGGAAAGTCAATCCATTGCGTAACGTGAAGGTATATACCGAGCCATCCTCGCTGGCGATCCAGCTCTCTGCCAGGTCACCCACCATCTGGTAATCGCTGGTTAGGCGGACCAGGCCGCTATACAGCAGGCCAACGTAACCCGCCGCGCTGGATTGTGAAACTGCTGGGTCCATTTCTTCGGGTTGCGGGTCTGATCCAAGCAACAGCAAGGTCTCACTCACCGGTAAACCGTACATTGTATCCGGGGTGAGGTCGATCGTAGAGTAAATGCTGTGGTATATGTCGAGCTGGCTGCTCGAGAGATGCATGGTGGCTGAGAAGGCGATAAAGGTGACTAGCGTTCCGCCGCTCTGTCTGTATAAAAGTTCTCCCTGGAAAGTGTCGCTTCCTGATCCATTGCAGGTAAATACCGTCCGTTGGAGCGTTGACCCATCAGCCACTGTGATCTGTTCATCTTCATTGACCTCGTAATGGGTGTAATCGGTTAGGATTTGCTGGCACAATTGTGTGATGAACTCGTCCACTACAAATTGATCTCCTCCTTGATAGACAGCTGCAAACAATCTGGAAGTCCCAGTTGAAGATTCAAATAGCACTGTATCGGTCGTCACATTTGTCACCTCCCAGTTTGGCGGTAGGGTGAGCGAGAACCCCAAGTCGGAGGTGTAGTATCCCTCTGGCGTTGGGGTGGCTGTAGGGTAGGGTGTACGGGTGGGTGTCGGTGTGAGGGTGGGCGTCAGGGTCGGAGTTGGTGTCAGCGTTGCAGTAGCAGTGGGAATGGCTGTGGCTGTGGCTTTTGGTGTGGAGGTGAGGGTTGGAGTTGTGGTCGGTTTTGCACCGCTGGCTCCGCAGCCTGTTAGAAAACTTAGTAAGATGATCAAGATTAATAGGCGTTTCATGAGCTTGTTTTCCTCCTTTTTGCAACAATAATCAGGATGATCACGGCTGCAGCAATTAAAATGATCGTGATGATGGCAAGCCCCAGTGTGTAGATCGATTTAATCGTGGAGCTGCTGGCAGGGTCGCTTTTTGAAGGTATGTTCGGTGTAGTAATTGGTGTTGAGCTTGAAGGAGGCTCGGTTGTGGCGGTTGGGTTTACCGGAGCGGGAGTTAGGGTGAGTTGGGTGGTAGGCGTCGAGCTGGGTTTTACAGCCGAAGTCCACAATGCCATGGTCGGCACAGCCGTATGGGTTGAGTTGACGGGGGGCAGGGTGGGTTGGGCTGCGTAACCAAGCGAGATGCGCCAATCTGCCTCGATCCCATCGGTATCTTTACCATAAACTGTCATCAGCGCCTTGTCGATCTTCTTACCCGATTGCACCGCCGCTAACAGCTCAGACATTTTCTCGGCGCCATATTGCGCGATCAAATACGTCACCACCATCCCACTTTGACCATAGGAGAGGTTCGCCTCTTCGGAGATGGATGAGAACCCACTCTCGAGGGTGCGTAACGGTGGTAGCTTATTGTCATCCAGAGCTGAAGTCACCATATCGGAGTAATAAGAGGAGATATCACCTTCGGCGTACACTGCGAGACCTTCACTCAACCAGGTGGGCAGCCACATTCCTTGGCAGTTAAAGACCACCGCCTGTGTCACCAGGTGCGCCAGCTCGTGCGGAATCACTGAGGCGGCCCAGTCCAGTTCACCGCTGCCGATCGCTATAATTGTGCTGTTATATTCCGGATAAGCCACGCCTCCCGCCCACTCGGACGCATGAATATCCACCTCCAAAAGTTCAGCCGCTGTTGGATAGATGGTGATCCAAATTTGCCCGCTGGGACGGACTCCCGCGTTGTTCGCCATGCGGTCGAGCGATTTGACCGCGATGCTCAGCAGAGATTGGCCAAATGTACTGCTGCCCTGGTACCACTGTAGGTTCACCTGACCGCTGGTAAGCAAGTTCCAGGTATGGCGGGTATCATTCACCTGGTAAGACTGTTCCTCCGTTAGCACGGTGTTTCCTGAAGCATCAGAGACTTCCCACTGCCAGTAGACCATGGCACCGGGTGGCAGCACACCGCTGAGCGTGAAATCCCACTCCCACTGGGTATCGACGTTCAGTGCGGGAGTAAAATCGATCACTTGCTGAGCAACCGCAGATTGGCAGGTAGCGCCGTTGGTGCGGTAAAGCAGACTGATATTTTGGATTTTTGCGTTGCTATTTGCGGACAGCTGGAATACCAGCTTATCCGGAAAATATGAGACGATATGATCCTGAGTGATGGTGATGGATTGTTGAGCTGCCGTGGTGACCGGACTGGCGGCGTAGACAAACAATAGAACAAGACCAAGGATAATTACAAGCCTTTTCATACATGACCCCTTAAAAATTGGATGCCTATTAATGGTGGTCTAATGTTAATTTTAGCACTAAATAGAAACTAAACAATTCGGTAATAAATGGTTCCTCATAGGAGAATATAGTGACCAATCCCTTTGAAAGTTGGAGATTTCTAGCTCTGAGCAGCTCACCAGGGAGCCATTAATAACCATCCTGAACTCATCCAAAGGTTATCCTGACCCCATAATGATCGAGTTGAATATGTAAATGATCACACTAATCTTATTTTAATAATCATGATATAATCGCCATATCGTTATTTTGATTGAGCAAATCGGTGCAACTATTATCTAATAACTATTTCTGATGAAATTCAGGGGGTTCGCTTAAAAAACCGCAAAAAAGCTTGAGTACCCTAATAACTGCTCCGAGGAGGGAGAGCTGTGAAACGCGTCCAATTATGCATCATCCTATTGATCCTGAGCACATTGTTTCTGGGTGCGTGTGGCCCAAATGCCGCGCAGTCATCCGCGACGCAAAGTGCACAAACCCTGATGGCGCTGCCACCGACCATAGCGCCTACCAACACATCCGTCCCTACAAATACTGCTACAGCCTTGCCCACGGATACTGCCACGCCCATTCCATCCCCCACGAACACACTTGTACCTACAAATACGCTTCCGCCAACAAATACCCCCACTATCACGCCTACACCCGGACCATTCTCGTTCATCGATGACTTCACCATCAACAGCAGCGGCTGGGCGGACTGCGAGCTGTGCGAGTGGAAGGACGGGGGGTTGCTCGTTGGACCGTTCCCACCGACCTCCAACTTCCACAAGTACACCTGCACAGGATGTGGCGAGGGAGTTTATTATAAGATTGCCGTGGATGCTAACTTTATCGAAGGCCAGGTTGACCGCTTCTTCGGGGTATTCGTTGGAGGTGCAGATGGCAAGCAGTACTACCTTGGCATTTCTCCATGGCAGTACTATATCGTCGGGCAGCACATCGACGATGGCGACACCTGGGATGTTCTGGATTTCAAGTGGAGTGGCGTAGTTAAAGCCAGCTATGCTACCAATCACTTCGAAGTGTCAGTTCGACCCTCCCTCGAACCAAACACGGCAGATTTCATTTTTACCTTGAATGGCACGAATGTTTATATCATCAATAGTCGCCCAGTGGGTCCTTCCACGGTAGGTGTGGCGATGGATTGGCATGCCGTGAAAGCCAATTATGATAATTGGTCTTATGTGGAGATTGAGCCATGAACCCGCTTTGTAGACTGACAATACCCCTAATCATTGTGCTCTTGTTGAGCGCTTGCGGACCCAACGCAGAGCAGGTGGCGGCGACAAATGCCGCCGAAACTATCGCTGCGGCTTCACCCACCCCCACCCCATCCGATACCCCGACGCCCACTCAAACTGGTACGCCCACTTCCACGCCCACCCAGACGTCTACACCCACGAATACACCTACCGCCACGCTCACGCCAAAACCAACCAACACTCCAACCATCACTCCCACACCTGGTCCGTTCTCGTTCTATGACGACTTTTCGACTAACAGTGGCGGTTGGGAAGATTGCGAACAGTGCCAATGGGAAAACGGGACCTTGATCATGGGGCCATATGACCCCTCCAGCTTTTTCCACGTAAATTATTGCACCGGTTGTGGCGAAAACAACTTTTACACGATGGAAGTTGACGTTACCTTTATCGATGGTCAGGTGGACAGGTTCTTTGGGGTCGATTTTGCTGATGGAGAAAAGTTAGCTTTTTACCTGGGCATATCTCCCTGGGGATATTACGAGCTCCTGGAGTATCATTGGGACCAGGATTATTGGGATCAGATCGCATTTAAACAAAGCAGTGCCGTCGTGCCCAGCTATGGCACCAACCACATAAAGATAGTCGTCCAACCGGCAGCCAACGGATCAAACACAGCAGAGTATTATGTCTATTTGAACGACAGCCTGCTCCAGGTATTCTATAATCAGGAAGTTGCACTCACTTATGTTGGCCTGGGCATGGATTATCATGCCCAGGTTGCGGCATACGATAACTGGAAATATACGGTGATCGAGCCATAGGATCAAAATAAACGATCTATTCGCCGTGAAGAGATATCGAGCCTCACAGGTTTACGAAACCTGTGAGGCCTTTGTTGTGAATATATTATTGATTAGGTGTCCAATCCCAGAACCAGTACGCCAGTCCCTGCCACTTTCCCCAGCGCTCAAAGCTTGATAGCACCTGTTTTGGAGTGACTTTCTCGCCCCCGTAGAACTCCTTTGACACAACCTTTAGCGCCCACGAATCGACCGGTAGATAATCGTAGCGACCAAGCAGCATGAGCAGGTTGGCCGCAGCATATCCACCCACACCTTTGATGGTCATCAGCTCATTCCGTAGCTCGACGGTAAGCAGGGAGCTGGTTTTGAAGGCTTCCAGGTCAAGCGCACCTGATGCCACACGTTGAGAAAGCTCGTTCACATATTGAGCCCGATAGCCCATGCGACATAGTTCGCGCAACTCCGGATCATCCACCTGCGCCAGGCGTTCAGGGGTAGGGAAAGCGTGCTGTTCTGGCTCACATTCTAGTGGTTCGCCATAACGCGTGGTCAGTTCACGACACATGCGCAGAGTATGTTTCCAGAGTGTATTGGTGGTAAGCAGCGTGCGGATGACGTCCTCAAACAGGGTGGGTGAGCGCAGCACCCGGCCGGCCTGGCGCTCGACCACCTTGGCAAGTTTGGGTTCCTGCTTTGCCAGGGCGTAGAATTCTGTGAAATCCTGGTCCAGATCGAGCATCCACGTAATGGTGTGGCTGAGCTCAGCTTGTTCACTTGCGGAGATCAGCTCGGTTGTGCTGACGCTGATAGCACCATCCGCTGGGTTGGCTTCGAAACGTAACACTTTACCGGTGCTCAGACGGATCACATACGAAAGCCCATGGTGAGGGGTTTCAGCGAAAGGTGGCATCTGGATCCAGCCGTGGGAGCGAACCACTGCCTGAAGGTTGAACGAGGACGGAGTTTTAATGGTGAATGTCATATGTTTTCCTTAATTTGATGGATCTCTGGTGTATTCCTGGTCATGTGCCCATGATTCGGGGTTAGTCAGGATGTACCCTGCAATGTCATTTAATTCTATTTCATTCCGAATGACATGCTCGTAATAATTGCGCTGCCAAACAGGTGAACCCGATGTATTTCGAAACTGGTTAATTTTATTTGCTGATACTGTTTTGAAAGCACCAATTAATTGCCCAAGGTTTTTTATAGGTGTAGGGGCGGGTCGCGACCCGCCCCTACACTCATCATCCAACTCGATGATCTGTAATATTCCATGAAAATGATTCGGCATCACGATGTAAGGATCTACCCTAATATATGGATATTGCTCGGACAACCATTCCCATGTTTGCGCGACTATACCACCGAATTTATTCAGTATCATCTTTCCGTCAACCACCTCACCAAATATGCAGGCGCGATTAAAGGCCAACATCGTTACAAAATATGCTCCAGGACTAGAATAATCATACCCCTTCAAACGGATGGAGTGGCGGTGAAACGAGTGACGAGTCGTCGCCATAATGATTCATCTGTAAAATGGTGCATGTCTGTCCCTGTCGCTACGATAAAACCCCCATGCCGATGATTTTATTTTTTTGCATTTCGGTCAACTGGTAATACTCCGAGTTACTTTCCCCTGTATCCAGGTTTTCCACGATCAAGATCGTTGCATCCCGGCTCATAACAACGCTATGCCAGGCATTCTGCCTTACATTATATAATTTACCGCTTTCCATGACTTGCGTCTGCAGCTCTGCCACCATCGGACCAATTCCTCCCAGGATTAGCACAGCCTGTCCCTCCAGTAAGATGAATACCTCATCCGTCTGTGTGTGGCGTTCCATGTATGTAATCTTTTCCGGCTGGGTTGTCTCTATCCAGCGTAATATTGCCACTCGCCACGCGCCAAAATAGATCAGAGGCCTGTAGCCCTCACCGTGATATTCTTTAATTTCCAACACATTCTCATCCATATTGCCTCCCTTTCACTTATCCAGCCATACATCAATCTGGTGGTCAGCTGGTGTTCCTTCTACGAGCACCATATTACCTGTCGTGGTCTGTCCGTCAATTTCGAATCTCACCACACCCCTGCTCACGTGCTGTGGGTTGTGAACCTTGATGGATAACCGACTGCCTCTAAAGCTGCGCTCGACCGTGAAACCATCCCATTCTGGCGGGATGCACGGGTCGATTCGCAGGCCATCGAATTCTGGGCGTATACCCAGGATCCACTGGGTGATGGCGACGTAGTTCCAGGCAGCTGTGCCCGTTAGCCAGGAGTTTTTTGCTTCTCCATAAGCAGGAGCTTCACGCCCGGCGATCATCTGGGCGTACACATACGGCTCACAGCGGTGCACCTCGCTGATCTCCTCCCTCTTGGATGGGTTGATGCGCAAATAATAATCATGGGCTGCTGCACCATTCCCCAGTTTGGCTTCGGCGATCATGATCCACGGGTTGGTGTGACAAAAAACACTACCATTCTCCTTATAGCCCGGTGGATACGAGGAGATCTCTCCCAGGTTGAGGTAATAATGGGTAAATCCCGGTTGATGCAGCATAATGCCGTGAGGAGTAGCCAGTTTCTCAGCCACCGAATCGAGCGCTTGCCTGGCACGTCCATCCACGATCCCCAGCCCTGCCATAATACATATTCCCTGAGGCTCGATGAAAATCTGACCCTCCGTGCACATGCGAGAGCCGACAAGGTCACTAAAATCGTCATACGCCCGCCTGAACCAGGCACCATCCCAGCCGGCATCCCAGACTGCTTTTTCGATCTGCCTGGAGGCAAGAGAATAGCTTTCGGCTGAAAGCTCGCCTTCCCTGCGCTTGGCAATTTCTTGCATCTCACCGGCTGCCAGGATGAATAAGCCGGCGATGAACACGCTCTCCGCCACTTTGCCATCCTTGTTCGTCGTGGTTTGGAAGGACTGGCCGGGCGAGGTGGAGAAGCAGTTTAGGTTGAGGCAGTCATTCCAGTCTGCACGCCCGATGAGCGGTAAACCGTGAGGGCCCAGGCGGTCAAGGATATATTGCATGCTGCGCTGGAGATGCTCATACAGGGATTGCTCGCTGCCCGGAGTGTTATCGTATGGGACGGATTCATCCAGGATGGTCCAATCCCCAGTTTCCTTGATGCAAGCAGCTGCCGATAACACCAGCCACAACGGGTCATCGTTGAAGCCCGAGCCGACCTCGTTGTTGCCGCGTTTGGTGAGTGGCTGGTATTGGTGATAAGCTCCTCCCGTTGGGAGCTGGGTAGCTGCCAGGTCGAGGATGCGCTGTCGCGCCCGTGCCGGTGCCAGATGCATGAACCCCAGCAGATCCTGGTTCGAATCGCGGAAGCCCATCCCGCGCCCGATGCCCGACTCAAAATAAGACGCCGAGCGGGAGAAATTGAACGTTGCCATCATCTGGCACACGTTCCATATATTTACCATTCGATCGGTGTGGATGACGGGCGTACTTACCTGGAGCTTTTCCAACAGCCCATGCCAGTAGAGTTGCAGCTTCTCGAACGCAGCCTGGACTGCGTCTGTGCTCCGGTACTTCTGGATAATGGGCAGGACTTTGCGTTTGTCGATCGTCTGGGATCCTGGTGGGTCGAATTTATCCTCCGCCGAATTTTCTTGGTAACCGAGCATGAATGTAATCTTCCGCTGCTCAGAAGCTTTCAAATCCACACGTATGTGCAGTGCACCGACGGGCTGCCATCCATGGGCGATTGAATTGGCTAACACTCCCTTTTCCACACCGGCGGGTGCATCCCAACCGCGATATGCTCCCAGGAAGGCTTCGCGGTCGGTATCGAAACTTGCCAGCGCCTCAGAGCAAGTGAAATAGGCATAATGGTCACGCCGCTCGCGGTACTCGGTCTTATGGTAGATCACTCCATCCACCACTTCCACCTCCCCAACCGAATAATTGCGCTGGAAGTTGGTGGCATCGTCCATTGCATCCCACAGGCAGAACTCGACTGCCGCGAAGACGGATAAGTTGGCATCTTGCTTACGCAGGTTGGTAATGGTGAGTTCCCAGATTTCCATGTTCTCACCAGGGGGGATGAAGTAGCGCAACCGGGCTTGAATCCCATTCTGGGTGGACTGGATAGTGGTGTAACCCATCCCATGCCGGCACTCGTATTCATCCAGGTGGGTGCGTGTAGGCTGCCATGTGGGCGACCAGAATTGGGGAGAAGATGCGTCGTCATCGCGCAGGTAAACATAGCGCCCACCTGAATCCAACGGGGCATTATTATATCGATAGCGAGTCAACCGTCGGAGCCGCGCATCCTTGTAAAAGGAATACCCCCCGGCAGTGTTGGAGATGATCCCGAAGAATTCCTCACTACCTAAATAATTGATCCACGGTAGTGGTGTGTCAGGCCGTGTAATCACATATTCGCAATGCTCGTCGTCAAAATATCCAAACTGCATTTTACCCTCTCGCGAAAGTGAATGATTAAGTAACTGATCTCACCGTGTGCAACCTGGCTTCAACCAGGGATGAAAACCGAGAAAATTCGTTGCCGGCTATCCGGACTGATCGACCTGAAAATCATCGGCAGCTGGTTCTATTGATTTACTTGCGCCAGCAAGCCATCGACAAATTCATCAGGTGACTTCACCTGCTCTGTCACTTGGAAGTGAAAAATATCGCGCAGAGGTAGTTCCATCAAAAAATTCATCGTTTCCAGTTCAATCTTGTTGTCTCCGCCCTGATCTCCGTTAATTGCTGCTTGTACTTGCTTCATCACTTGGGGTAATACGGGCTCAAATACACGCCTTCCCCTCGGGTCTTCCATCCACTCGCGCAGGGTAGATTCACGGTTTAGCAAACTTGGTAGCACCTGGGTAGATTGCAGGGTGACTGTCTGGCTGCAACGAATGTCACGTGATGATGCCCCGATCAGGATGTCAAATTGCCCGTCTTCCGTAATCCATTGCTTATATCCCGGGTGGTAATACGCAAATGCACGGAAATCAAGCG
>JBGOYO010000036.1:0-12988 GCA_041479715.1 Anaerolineae bacterium | reverse complement strand
CACACGGGGTGAGGGTGTATGGCATCACCGATACAAAACGGCTGGAGGAACGCGTGCCCACTTGCGCGTTTACTTTAGCTGGCAAACCTCCGCGACAAGTGGCGGAAGAGCTGGACGAAGCCAATATCTACGTTTGGGATGGGAATTATTATGCCCTGGGGGTCACCGAACGCCTGGGGTTGGAAGACAGCGGCGGCATGGTGCGGGTGGGATCGGTGCATTACAACACCGTGGAGGAGATCAAACGTTTTGGGGAGGTACTGGGGAGGATTATGGAACTTTAGGGGGCTTGGTAGTACCCAGAATCTTTTTCAGGCGGACAATTAATACAGGCAGGTCGTTCTGGATGATTGCCCAGAGAATATCAAAATCGGCACTGTCATAGTCATGTATCAGGCGGTTGCGGGCAGCAATCATCTGAAGCCAGGGTAAGTCAGGATAGCGGTTTCGAACCTCTTCCGGAACACGATTTGCAGCTTCACCAAGCATTTCCAGCAAGCGGGTCAGGGCGAGGTTCAATAAGCGCTCTTGATCCAGGTCATTGCGAGTCTTGCCATGGGAGATATCTACAGCTTCCTCTGTATACGGAGGATTTGACGTAAGGTCAGCTCAGGGTCATGTTTGCTCATAAACCCTTACAACATCGGACAAAGCTGATTGACGAACCCCAGGGCTTAAAAAGGCTGGCGTTTGAAGGTCGACCTTTCTCCCAAGCAACCTGGAAAGCTCTTCTTCGAGTAGAAAAAAATCATAACCGGGGATATACCCGGGATCGAATTCCACCAGGATGTCAATATCGCTGTCAGGCTTAGAATCATTACGAGCGAATGAGCCAAAGATAGCTAAGCTGCGTATATGATGCATCTGGCAGAAAGATTCTATCTCCTTAGAGGGGATTCGAAGCATAATCGGGTTCATATTTCGATTATAGCATAGCCACTAATCACAAGGAATCCCGTAGGGGACTAAACCGCAGCTGGGATTAAAGATTGACATGCAGCACAATTTTTTCAGGAAAAGCCAATAGAGTATTCTGGAGGAATAGTGCGGGTCGGCCCGGTGTACTACAAGACAGTGGAAGAGATAAAAAAGTTTGGGGAGGCTTTGGGAAAAATCGTTGAGATGTGAGCTGTGCCGCTTGTTATTCACCTAATAAAATAGCTTACCCGCCCGCCATGGCGCCCACCACCCGCAGGGGCTGCTTGCCGGAGGCGACCTCTTCGGGCAGTGGGTCGGTGGCTGGATCCAATGATAAATCCTCCCCGCAGGCGAAATACCGGATGAAGGGACGACGCTTCATAGTGATTTGGTCACGGATGGTGCCGCGCAGCATGGGGTAGCGCACCTCCAGCGCATCCAGCACGGCGGATACGGTTGCGACGCCTTCTACATCGAGCGCGATTTCTCGGTTGGTGCTGGCCAGGTTAGACAGATGCAGGGGCAGAACCAGGCGGATCATGATAAAGTCTGCACCTCTACGGATAAAACAGGTGGAAGGTCCCTTACGATGGGTTCCCAATGGTCACCGGAGTCAGCGGAGGCATACACCTGCCCCCCGGTGGTGCCAAAATACACCCCGCAGGGGTCAAGTGTGTCCACTGCCATGGCGCTGCGGAAAACATTGACGTAGCAGTTGCTTTGCGGTAGACCGTTGGTCAGCGCTTCCCACTCGTTCCCGCCAGACCGGCTGCGGTACACCCGCAGCATCCCGTCGGGAGGGAAATGCTCTGAATCACTCTTGATCGGTACGACGTAAATCGTTTCCGGCTCGTGGGAATGCACGGCGATGGTGTAGCCGAAATCGGTGGGTAAGTTGCCGCTGATTTCGTGCCAGGCCTCACCGGCGTCATCTGTTCGCATAACGTCCCAGTGCTTCTGCATGAAGAGCACGTCGGGGTGTGACGGGTGCATGGCGATGCTGTGCACGCAGTGACCGACCTCCGCAGTTGGGTCTGGCAGCTCGGAGCCTGACTGCAGACCGCGGTTGATGGCATGCCAGGTGAGGCCACCGTCATCGGTGCGGAAAGCCCCGGCTGCTGATATGGCGGTGAAAATGCGTTTGGGGTTGGCAGGGTCCTGGATGATGGTGTGCAGGCACATCCCACCCGCGCCCGGCGCCCACAGGTGACCCTTAACCTCACGCAGCCCGGGCAGCTCCTGCCAGTTCTGCCCACCATCAGTCGAGCGGAACAGGGCGGCATCCTCCACCCCGGCGTAAACGGTCTCAGGCTCGGTTAGGGAGGGCTCGAGCTTCCAGACGCGCTTGAATTCCCAGGGTCGCTGCGAGCCATCGTAATATTGGTGTGTGCCGGGGTCGCCTTCATAAATAAACTTGTTACCCACCGGCTCCCAGGTTTGACCGCCGTCATTGGAGCGCTGGATCACCTGCCCGAACCAACCGCTGGTCTGGGAGGCATACACCCGGTCGGGGTTTATCGGGGATCCTTTGAGGTGATATATCTCCCAACCTGCAAGGTAAGGTCCCTTGACATCCCAATTTTTACGGACGGCATCCGCAGTGAGCACAAAGGCACCCTTGCGTGTTCCTGCTAAAACCCTGACTTTATTCATGGTAGCTCTCCCTTCCGAGTCCATTCCGGTGCGGTTAAATGTTAATTCCAGCGAGAGACTCTCGCCTGGTAAGTATATTCTATATCCGGCTTTGGCTCACAGCATTTGAAATTATTGGGATTCATGAGGGGTAATCCAATCCCTTAATCACCAATTCCCACACAGCAGCACCAATATATGGTTATGCCGGCTGGACCAGGTTGATCAGGTTGCCACACGTGTCCTCAAATAATACTGAGGTGATGGCGCCCATGGTCTGGGGTTCGCTGCGAAAGATTACCCCACGCGCTTTGAGCTGTTTATACTCAGCCTGGATATCCTTGGAGATAAAGGCGGTGATGGGGATGCCTGCACTGAACAGGGCCTTCTGATAATCCCTGGCGGGTGGGAATCCCATCGGCTCGAGCACCAGCTCAACTCCTTCGGGTCCCTCGGGTGAAGTGACGGTAAGCCAGCGGTATTCGCCGACGGACATGTCCGTCTTTTTGATGAAGCCCAGCTTTTCAGTATAGAACTTCAGGGCGTGTTCCTGATCTGCCACCATGACACTGCTCAAATTGATACGCATAATTCCTCCTTTTTGTCGTCGATAAGTTAGACGACCTCATGAACAGCGGGTTTTATTTTATCATGAAACCTATCGTATTACTCGCAATATTGATGATGAGGTATCTAAAAAATATTGTGTTGTGTTGGTTGTCTGGGTACAATCCTTGATCTGCCCCCTTTGTATCAGATGCTATCTTTAGGCGGGCGAGGCAATCCTCCATGCAACTAGATGATATAGATGAGCAGCCTAGACTCAGCGAACTGGGTCCAGCCCAAGCCTGGACAGGCTGCGCCATGCAATCAAGGTTAACCACCGGGAGGGCTCTTTCTTCTGCCCGAACTCCCACTCCTTCCAGGCGGTCCAGACTGATTCGAGGGTGAAACGACCCTGGTCATCTGCCTTGCTGCCCAGGAGCCCCGCCATATCCAGCAGGCGGCGGTCTGCCTTCAGCCAGGGGAAGCTGGAAAGGACATCCAGCACATGCATAAGGTCGTACCACACCAGCGGCACCTTCAGCTTGCGGAAGTCGGTGCCCATGTAGAAAATATATGGGTGTCGGGTGGTGCTTTTATCCCAAAGCGTTAGCAGGGTTTCAGCGCCGGTATGGCATTGATGGCAATCACGCCCCTCAGGGATGGCAGACAGGGCCTTCAGCATGGCCAGGTTGGCGAAAGGGCAGGGGTCGTCCTTGCGTCCCGGTCCGCGGAATTTCCCCAGCTCCTTCGAGACGGCGCACGGCCAGCCATTATCACGGATCAACCCAACCAGGTAAGTGGTGGCGGCCTTCACCGCAGGATGGTCGGCCAGGCCGAATTTCGCCAGGGCATAAACGATGAGGGGCGCATCACATAATGCCCAGGCCCATTGGTCATCGCCAGTGCCGCCGAAATGGGTGGGGATATTGGTGGGCAGCTGGAAGGGACCTTCGTCTGATTGGTGCTCCAGGATACGCCGAATGACCTCATTCATGCCCGGATCGCCAGCAGTGAGCCCCAGGTCGGCGATGAAGGTCAGCTTATGGAACGGCTGCCCGGCGCTCTTATGGCTCGAGATGACCGTGCCAGGCCAGTTGGAAAGCTCAGCCAGCAAGGATTGCACCTTCTTGTCTGTCAGCATCACCTCACGAGCCGACTCGACCTGCGGGTCAGCCTCGCTTTGACCCAGTAAATCGCGCCGAGTGCGGTACGCAACCCACGGTTCACCTTCCAGCAGCCAGTCAATCGGGGCTTTCATCATCTACCCTACGCACGATTTTATCATTGTCGGGTAAGCATGAGGATTATAATAACCCCGGGGACCACCCTTGGCGAGACTATTTGCATCCGCCGGCATATCAACCTCAACTTTGACTCCAGGAGTTAAACATGACCGATACAACCAGCCTCCCTTCGCGCAGTGAAGTCCCACTTGAGCAGACCTGGGACCTCGCCTCCATCTTCGCCACCCCCAAGGATTGGGAAGCCGCCTGCACCCAGCTCACTGCCATGCTGCCGACACTAACGGTTTACCAGGGACACCTGGGCGATGCCCCGTTGAAACTGGTGGAATTCATCCAGCTGTACCAGGAAGCGGGCACACTGATGGGAAAGATCAACGTCTACGCGAGCAACGCTTACGCTGTGAACACGCTTGATCAGGAAGCGGCCGCCCGAAATGGGCAGGGGCGCAGCCTGATGGCGAAATACGGCGCCGCCGTCGCCTTCTTCGACCCGGAGCTGATGCAGATTGGATTCCCGAAGCTGCGCCAGTGGATGAAGGATGAACCCGGGCTGGCCTTCTTCGCCCACTACGTGGACAAGCTGGAGAAACGTCAGGCTCACGTGCGCTCGGGGGAAGTCGAGCAGGTGCTGGCATTGGTCAACGACCCCTTCTTTGCCGCCAGCGCCATCTATAATGCTCTCAACAACGCTGAGCTATCCTTCCAACCGGCGCAGGCTTTGGATGGCAGCCAGCTCGAGGTGGGCCAGGCCAGCATCGCAGCCCTGATCACCCACCCCGACCGAGAAGTGCGCCGCACAGCCTGGGAGAACTATTCCGACGGCTATCTCAAGTTCAAGAGCACACTGGCAGCCACGCTCACTACCACCATCCGGCAAGATGTGTTCAACGCCCGGGCGCGTGGTTACGAAACCTCCCTGGAAGCTTCCCTGGCGCCCAACAATGTGCCGGTGGAGGTATTCCACAACCTGATTGGAGTTTTCAAGAAGAACCTACCCACCTGGCAACGCTATTGGCGCGTGCGCAAAAAGCTCTTGGGCTACGATACCTTTCATGTCTACGATATCAAGGCACCGCTCACCTCGCACAAGCCGGTGATCCCTTTCAAGCAGGCGGTGGAGTGGATCGCCGAAGGTATGGCACCCATGGGCAAGGAGTATGTCGATATCTTGCGGCACGGCGTTTTAGTAAACCGCTGGGTGGATTATGCCCGCAACAAAGGTAAACGTGAGGGCGCCTTCTCAAGTGGCTCGATGGGCACGCGACCCTTCATCATGATGAGTTACGCTGACGACGTTTACAGCCTGAGCACTTTGGCGCATGAGCTGGGTCACTCGCTGCACTCCTACCACAGCCGGCTGTACCAGCCGTTTATCTATAGCCGCTATTCGCTGTTCGCCGCCGAGGTGGCCTCCAATTTCAACCAGGCGATGGTGCGCCGCCACCTGTTCGAGACCCAGACCGCGCGTGAGTTCCAGATCAGCCTGATTGAAGAGGCCATGTCGAATTACCACCGCTATTTCTTCATCATGCCCACCCTGGCGCGCTTCGAGCTGGAGCTGCACACCCGGGCGGAGAAGGGGCAGCCGATCAATGCCGATATAATGATTGGGTTAACAGCCGACCTGTTCAAGGAGGGCTACGGAGATGAGGTGGAGTTCGACCGGGATCGGATCGGTATCACCTGGGCGCAGTTCGGGCACATGTACATGAACTTTTACGTCTATCAGTATGCCACCGGCATATCGGGCGCCCATGCCCTGGTGGATGGCATCCTGTCGGGTAAGCCGGATGCCGTCCATAAGTACCTCGAATTCCTAAAGCTGGGCGGCTCGATGTACCCACTGGAGGCGCTCAAGCTGGCGGGCGTCGACCTGACCTCGCCCGAGCCGGTCGAAAAAGCCTTTGCAGTCCTGGCGGGCCTGGTAGATCGACTGGAAAAGCTGGCAGGCCAGGATATTTGAGGTGTCATGAAAGGGTATCGATCACGGCAGGAGTTTCCTGCAAAGCCCGCGCAAAAACCACGCCATTGTACAATCTTTTGGCTCAGCTTGTTGAGCATGCTGCTGATCCCAGCGCTGGCATGCAACCTGCCGGAGCGCCAGGGTGGCGGGTTGAGCTTTCCCACCGGGCAAGCTTCGATCCCCTCGCCAAACCTGCCTTTCACGACTCCCGAAATCACGTCTGGTGCAGTAATGACCGAGGTACCTGTCTTTGCTGCAACAGTGCAACAGCCAGGTGAGTCTCCATTCCCCTTCCAGGGATTGCAGACTGCCACTGCCGGTGCAGGCGTCCCGACTGCGTGGCTCACCCCTGAACCCGGAGAAACCCTACCACCGTTTACCTACTGGTCGCAGTCGGGGGATACCCTCACGGCCCTGGCAGCCCGTTTCAGCGTCAACCCCGACCAGATCAGTCCAGCCCAGCCGTTGAATGGATTACTGCAGCCTGGGCAGCAGCTCACCATTCCAAACTTGCTGGGTGAGCCTCCCTACCCTAGCCCAGTGTTTCCCGATAGCCTGGTGATCAATTCTCCAGCGGCAGCTGGCTTCCAGACGGACGACTTCATCAACCAGACGGGCGGCTACCTGAGCACCTATAAGGAGCTGATGGATACTGGTGAATGGCTGAGCGGGTCTGAGATCATCCAGCGGGTGGCGACGGAATCTTCAATCAACCCCCAGCTGCTGCTGGCGTTCCTGGAATTCCGCTCGGGCTGGGTGAGGGGCGAGCCTAGCGACCCAAGCCAGGTGGAGTACCCAATCGGCTTCTACGTCCCCGACTACCATGGTCTGTATTTGGAGCTCTCACTGGTAGCCAAGGAGCTCAACATTGGCTATTATGGCTGGCGGCAAGGCAGCCTGACCGAACTGGTCTTCCCCAATAATACACACGTGCGCATCAGTCCGAGCTTGAACGCCGGATCGGTGGCGGTCCAGAACCTTGCGTCTAAATTTTATCTGCGCCAGCAGGATTGGCTGGATGCGGTGTATGGTCCGCGGGGCGTCCTGGCGGTATATGAGGCGATGTTTGGAGACCCCTGGCAGGTGGCAGCCAGTGTCGAGCCGCTGTTTCCAACCGACCTGGCGCAGCCCACCCTCGAGCTTCCCTTTACACCGGGTGAGGATTGGAGCCTGACTTCTGGCCCTCACATTGCCTGGCGCACAGGCACGCCGCGCGGCGCGCTGGACTTTGCCCCCATAACAGGTGAGCCAGCTTGTGCTGTTTCCACTGCGTGGGTGACCGCATCCGCACCTGGGCTGGTGGTGCGCTCTGAGGGCGGTATCGTCACGCTTGACCTGGACGGCGATGGTCTGGAGCAAACCGGCTGGGTGCTTTTTTATATGCATATTGCCGACCAGGGTAGGGTAGCTGCGGGCACCTGGGTTCAGACCGATACTCCATTGGGTCATCCATCCTGTGAAGGCGGGCAGGCGACGGGTACCCACGTCCACCTGGCGCGTAAATATAATGGAGAATGGCTGGCGGCAGATGGACCGCTACCCATGGTACTGAGCGGCTGGGTTGCCCACGTGGGCGTGCTGCCTTATGAGGGCACGTTGGTAAAAGATGGGCTGACCGTCTCGGCTCACCCGGATGGCTCTTCGGGCTCCACCATTGTTCGTTAATAATCATGAATTTAAAGGCATGTTGGGAATACAATGAGTACCGGAGAATACGATGAATGAAGCGATGTCCAAATCTGAATTAATGACTGAACTGGAACAGGAATTCGTAAATATCGAACGGATTTGCTCTGGTCTGAGCGAAGAGGAAATGATAGCTACCGGCGTCCAGGGTGAGTGGTCGGTCAAGGACATTCTGGCCCACCTTTCCGCCTGGGAGAAGCATCTGCTCGACCGGATAGGTTACGTTATGACCGGGCAAGAGCCGCGATATCCTGCTATGGCATCCTGGGATGATGTGCATCGTTTCAACGCACAGGTGTATCAGGAAAACAAGGATCGAATACTTACCGCTGTGATCATCGAGTTTCGTAGCCTGTACCAGGGCGTGATGACCGTGCTCGAAGCGCTAAACGACGATACGCTTAATAAGCCTTATACCTACGACTTTCCCAATGATGCCCTCACTTTGCTGCAGCTCATCCGATCCGATACCTATGAACATTATCAGGAGCATTTTATCCCCATCACGAAGGGAAAATAAACGAAATCGATCAGGGGAGGTAAGACACAAATACTCTCAAAACAAGAATCGAGCATCGCTTACAGTAACAAGGTATAGAATGGGGTAAACCATTACCGTTGTACGATTGAATATAACTCAGACCCTATCAAAGGAAGGTTGGTATGCGCGATCAATTAGTAGAAGCACTGAAGGTTCAAGATGTGGAGTATGCGGATATTCGCCTCGAAGACAAGACCAACACCTGGGTCAACTTTCGCGGTCCCGACCTGGATACGATTGGCTCGGCGCGCACGGTGGGTGGGATCGTCAGAGCGCTGTATAAAGGCGGCTGGGGCTTTGCTATATATTAAAATGGGAGGAGTAGAACATGATCGAGATGCCTGAAGCCATGACGATTGCCAGACAAATGGATGAAACCCTGACTGGCAAAACCTTCCAACATTTTGGGCGGGGAGAGCTGACCCATAAATTCCTTTGGCTTAACAAACCGGCCGAGGAATACGATGCTTTCCTGGCGGGAAAGCAAGTAACCAGTGCCCGGAGCTATGGGCGCTCCATCTATTTATATGTGGGAGAAACGCACCTGCTTTGTTTCGCCGAGCTGGGCGGGCGCATTCTGTACCACCCACACGGAGGCCAGCTGCCTGTAAAATACCATTTGCGTTGGGATTTCACGGATGGCACCACGATGACCTTCAATATGCAGATGTGGGGTTTCGTCGGCTTGTTGGAAAGGTCAGAACTGTCAACCCCTCGGTATGCAGACGTTGGCGTCCCGCCACTCTCGGATGGCTTCAGCATCGAATGCTTCGACCAGCTGCTGGAGGCGTATCCAGAGAAGACTCAAAAGGGGATCAAGGGTTTCCTGGTGACCAGCAAATACGTGTTTGGGATTGGCAACGGTTACTTACAAGATATCCTGTTCAGGGCCAAGATCCATCCGAAGCGCAAGATACCCACACTCTCGGTAAGTGAGCGAAGCAGCCTGTATACAGCCATCCAGGATACAATGGCGGATGCGATCAGGCTGAGTGGACGGGAGGATGAGCACGACTTGTTCGACCGTCCTGGCGGATACATGCGCTTGATGAGCACCCAGACGGTCGGGAAACCATGCCCGGTGTGCGGCACAACCATTGAAAAAATCTCTTATCTCGGTGGGGCATGCTACCTGTGCCCCAACTGCCAGGTGTAGTTATGGACGTTCCTAAAACGATGCGAGCCATGCTGCTGAGTGAGCAGCGTAAACCGTTGAAGATGGCAGAAGTCGCTGTCCCAGAACCTCAGACGGGCCAGGTGCTGATCAAAGTGCATACCTGCGGGGTGTGCCGCACCGACCTGCACGTGCTGGACGGTGATTTGACCGAACCCAAGCTTCCTTTGATCCTGGGACACCAGATCGTCGGCACGGTGGTGGGCCTGGGGGCAGGGGTGGACAGGTTCAGCCTCGGCCAGCGCATCGGTGTGCCATGGCTGGGCTACACGGATGGCACCTGCCGCTATTGCCTGCGTGGGCAGGAGAACCTGTGCGACCATCCCGAGTTCACCGGCTATACGCTGGACGGCGGCTACGCCGAGTATGCAACGGCGGACCAGCGCTACTGCTTCTCTGTGGCGGATGTGTACAGCGATATTGATGCCGCCCCGCTGCTGTGCGCCGGGTTAATCGGCTACCGCACCTACCGACTGGCAGGGGAACACGTGGAGCGCCTGGGAATCTACGGCTTCGGGTCTGCAGGGCACATCATCGCCCAGGTGGCAGCGTACGAGGGGAAGCGCGTGTACGCCTTCACCCGCCCGGGTGATACCGCCACGCAGGAGTTTGCCCGGAAGCTGGGTGTCTATTGGGCGGGTGGCTCGGATGAGATGCCGCCCGAGGAGCTGGATGCAGCGCTTGTATTAGCGCCGGTGGGGGCGCTGATGGTGACCGCTCTGAAAGCCGTCGCCAAGGGTGGCGTGGTAGTGAGCGGAGGCATCCACATGACGGATATCCCGTCGTTCCCATACCACCTGCTGTGGGAAGAGCGCATCATCCGCAGCGTAGCTAACCTCACGCGTCAGGATGGGGAGGAGTTTTTAGCCCTGGCTCCAAAGGTGCCGGTGAAGACGGCTGTCACGCCCTACCGGCTGGAAGAGGCTAACCTGGCGTTGGATGATTTGCGTAGTGGTAAGCTGGATGGGGCGGCGGTGTTGACGATTTCGGTGTATTAGAAGTAGGGGAGGGTCTGAGACCCTCCCCTACTTGAAACCGGGATAGTTGATTATAGCCGGCCGCCATCATCGATGGCGGCTACAAAATCTAAGTTGTAGCCGGGATCGGTGATCCCGGATTATTTTATAACTGCATAGGGGTGGGTCGCGCGCCACCAAAACAGGTGGCACACTGCCCGCCCCTACTTTTTATATTTCCTTGGTGTCCGTTGTGGTTGTCTTATACCTTACTTCACCCAATGGGCCAATTGATCCAATGGACGGCGGGGGTGCTGCTCGGGGAATTCGGCCGCGTAACCGATGGCGAGGATGACCACCGGCACCTGGCTATCGGGTGCTCCAATGACCAAGCGCACCACCTTCTCGTCGAAAGTGCCTACCCATACACTGCCCAACCCCAGGTTGGTAGCGGCCAGCATGGCAAAGGAGCAGGCGATGGTAGCATCCTGCACGGTGTAAAGGCGGGTGCCGCGTTCGGTGTAGCGACCTTCTGTGAGCTCTGGGTGGGTGCAGAACACCAGAGCCACGGGGGCAACGGCAACATATTCCTGGGCCAGGGCAGCGCAGGAGAGCCCATCGCGCTTCTTGGCATCGGTCACCACGTAGATTTCGTATGCCTGTAAATTACCGGCTGAGGGAGCCAGGTTGGCTGTCTCCAGGATTTGCTGCAGCTTTTCATCTTCAACCGGCTGGTTGGAAAAGGTGCGGATCGAATGCCGGTTCTTGATCACATCGAAGAATTCCATTGCTCATGCTCCTCACCACAAGGGGTTCCGCCTTTGGATGTACTATTGTAATGGGAAAATCAAGAGAATCCCAACCAATCCCAGGTTAATTCGTTAACAACAGGAGCGTAAGCACGGCGCAATGGTCTGAGTGTGGGCCGTCACATCCATCCAAATGGCGTGTCTCCAGAACCTTCCATAATCAGGGTTACCATCCACATCACCCGCCCATTCCCGCTCTGCTGTCTTATCCCCGTTTCTGTTACAATCAGGGCGATTTGTACCCATACTACCAGGAACTCTAATGCACCCACCAACCGTTTCATTTGACCCAGAAGAAGTCACGCTCAAGGATGGCACCCAAATCCTCATCCGCCCCATCCGTGCGGATGATGCAGAAGACTTGCAGGAGGCATTCCAACGACTTTCGATGGAAAGCATCTATCTGCGCTTCCTATCGGTAAAGAAGGAGCTGACCGACGAAGAAGCGCGCACACTTTCAACGGTGGATTACAGTGCGCGCATGGCGTTCGTTGCCATCTGTAAGGAAAATGGGCGCGAGATTGTTGTTGGCGTGTCGCGCTATGCGTTACTGGATGCGAGCAAACCTGAGATGGCCGAGTCGGCGGTGGTGGTGGCAGATGAATACCAGGGGCGCGGCATCGGCAAGATGTTGCTCCGGCGATTGGTCAGCTATGCGCGGGCGAAGGGGATCCACTACCTGCGCGGCAACATGCAGATCGGCAACAACCGCATGCTCGAGCTGGTGAAGAGGAGCGGTCTGCCCCACCAGACCCGTTTTGTGGATGGCATCTGGGAAGTGAACATTGAGATCCGCCAGCCGGATGAGGAAGCATGACCACCGTTGATGGATTCTCCCCGGCGGGGATGGCGTCAGCCTTCGATGCTGAACACCGGGCGCTCGCTGCGCATGCCACCGATACCGAGCGGGCGATCTGCCGGAAATATACCAATTTAATAAGCCAGGCCCCCACAGAATATGTGATCGCATTGGCGCATGAGCTGCTCTTCACCAATGGTCACCGCTGGCAGGCCTACGAGCTGATCGCAGGGCATCCAGCGGCTTTCCAGAGCCTGCATGCGGATGCACTGGAAGAGTTGGGGCAGGGAATTAACAGCTGGTGGACGACGGATTCGTTCGCCCGCACCCTGTCGGGACCGGCATGGAAAGATGGATTGGTTGGAGATGAGCTAATTGTGAGCTGGGCTGGCTTACCTGACCTGTGGTGGCGTAGAGCAGCACTGGTGAGCACGGTGGCTTTCAACGTCCGCTCGCAGGGAGGCAAGGGGGATACGGCGAGGACGCTCGCCATCTGCCGGCTATTTGTGGACGACCATGAGGATATGGTGGTGAAAGGCCTGTCGTGGGCGCTGAGGGAGCTGGTGTATTTTGACCCGCAGGCGGTGAAGGGGTTTTTACAGGTATATGACCAGGTGCTGGCGGGGAGGGTGAAGCGTGAGGTGGGGAGCAAGCTGAAGACGGGGTTGAAGAACCCGAGGAGAAAAATCAGCGGTTAGCTTTTTGCGTTTAGCTATTTGT
>JBGOYO010000035.1:0-13028 GCA_041479715.1 Anaerolineae bacterium | reverse complement strand
GATGTAGCGTTGGAAAACCAATGCCAGGATGATCGGGGGCAGGGCGGCGATGATTCCACCTGCCATCATACCCGTGGTATTCGTTGCATATCTACCAACAAATTCAGCCATAGCCACCGGCATCGTCTTGGCCGCCAGGGTGCTGGTGAAGATCAGGGCATAGAAGAACTCGTCCCAAGCCAGCAGAAAGGTGAACATGGCGGTGGAAACCAGGCCCGGTACGGCGATGGGCATCACCACACGGAATAAAATCCCCAGGCGCGAGCAGCCATCCATGCGTGCCGCGTCTTCCAGATCGATGGGGACAGTCTGGAAGAACGCTGCCAGCATCCAGATGGCATACGGCAGGCAGAAGCTTAAATACGTGACGATGAGCACGCTCGGCTTGTTGATCATCTGCAAGCGTGACGCCAAAAGAAACAAAGGCAGGATCAGCGAGACCTCCGGCACCATACGGGTGGCAATGAAAAGCAGCAGGATGTTGCGGCTGCCCTTGAACGGGATGCGTACCAGGGCATAAGCTGCCAGGCTGCCCACCACGATGGCGATGATGGTCACGGCGGAGGCTACCTTGATGGAGTTGAGCAAAGACACGGCAAATGTGCGCGGTACGGATGAAGCAGCCAGGTTGGGGAAGATGATATCCAGGTAGTTCTGCAGGGTGGGGTGCTGGGGGATCCAATGCATCGGGATGGCATATAAGTCCACCTGGTTGGACAGGCTGGCGCTCAACAGCCACAGGATGGGGAAGAAGATAAAGAAATATACCGGCAGGGTGAGGAGGAACAGCACCAGCTTGCGGAGGTTTCGGCGGTAATACATTACTGGTTCTCCTCGGGGTGGTACAGGAACTTGATAAAAATGAGTGCCATGCTGATGGTGAAAACTGAAATGAGGAACGAAAGCGCTGCACCGACGCCCTGCTTACCCCAGGGGAACGAGTTCAGGTAGGTCAAATAAGTGATGGTTAGAGTTTTATTGGCGGGACCTGCGCTGGTGATGATATAAACAATGTCGAAAACGCGGAAGGCGTCCACTGTGCGGGCGATGAGTGCAATCAGGATCGCTGGGCGCAGCAGGGGTAGGCGGATGCTCCAAAAACGCTGGAAGGCATTGGCGCCATCGACCGCTGCAGCCTCTTCCATCTCGAGGGGCAGGGTAGCCAGGGCAGCCTGGAGGATGAGCGCGACAAACGGCATCATGTGCCAGACGTCTGCCAGGATCACCAGCGGCATCGCCATATTCGGCAATGTAAGCCAGGCGACGTAATGCTTGATCAGCCCCATTTGCGATAATAACCCGTTCAAGGCACCGAAATCGGCGCTGTAAATCCAGCGCCACATGGAACCATTGACAATGGTCGGTACAGCCCATGGGATGATGAGGGCGAAACGCAGGAACTTCCAACCGAACGGGTGCGAATGGATCAGCTGAGCGACACCCATCCCAATGACCATTTCGAGGCTGACCGAGGCCACAGTAAAGTACATCGTCCGGCCGATGGTCGCCCAGAACGTAGCATCTTTGAGCATCTCGAGGTAGTTGCCCAGGCCTAAGAAAGTGCGCACCTGGTTGATGCCGGTGGGCGCGTGGTAGAAACTTAGGATGAAGGTGTAGATGATCGGCCACAGGGTAACGCCCAGGATGATCACCAGGGCTGGGATGACGAGTAGCCAGGCGGTGCGGTTGTCGCGCTGGCGCAGAGAGAGCTTACGAGGGGGAAGGGCGGGGGAAGTTGCGCTCATCTCAAGGATTTAGGGTGGACTTGCCTTGATCGGCAAATCCACCCAATCGCGTGATATTTGAGATTATTTACCGGCGAGGGAGACCCAGGTGGCAGCTGCATCATCCAGTGCCTGCTGGGGGCTCTTGACCCCGGTGAGGGCTTCCTGGATCGCCAGCTGGAGGGCAGCCGAGCCTTCGTTGTAATAGGCCACGGTAGGCCGCTCGTTGGCATATGGGAACTGCGCCAGGAATGCCGGGACGGTAACCGGGTTGGTGGGTGTGGCTGCCAACAGCGTTTTCAGCGCATCACCCTGGTAGTCTGCCGACCAGATAGGCAGCATCTCTGCTGAAAATTTGGTCTGCACTTCATTGGAGGTCAGATAGGTCAGGAATTTCCAGACCTGGTCTGGGTATGGAGTGGTGGCCATGATAGCGAAGGAGCTCGAGCCATCTACGCTGGAGCCCTTAATGCCAGCCGTTGCGCCTGCCTGGAAGACCGGCATGGATGCGAAGGCAGCCTGGCCCACAATCAGTGAATTGGTAGGATTGTTCGAGTCGGCGTATTGGTTTAACCAGTTCACTGCGAAAGCCGACTTGCCAGCGATGAAATCGTCCCGCACCATGCCTTCGTCAGAGGAGATCGAGCTTGGGTTGCTGAGACCATCATCGAGGGTCTGCTTCATCCAAGTGAGCACCTGGACACCCTTTTCGTTATTAAACGCTGGTTTGCCATTAGAATCCATGAATGTGCCGCCGTTTCCATAGAGCAGCACGGTGAAATCACACACCACGCCTTCTTTCTGATTCCATGACCAGATGATGGGGAATTCCGCCAGGCCCTTATCTTTGATGATCTTGGCGTCGGCAACCAGCTCCTCCCAGGTGGCGGGGGGATTGGCGATGCCGGCTTTCGACAGGATGTCTTTATTGTACATGAAGTACTTCACATCCATCAGCCATGGCATGCCGTAAATCTTGCCGTTACGGGTCACGCCGTTCCAGGAGGCTGGGATAATACCGGATTTCATGTCTGCGGTGACTCGATTGGTCACATCCAGCAAGTATCCAGCCTTGATGTACTCATCTGGCCAGATTACATCGACCATGGATGCATCATAAGCCGGGGGCGTCGCCGCCATACCGGTCAAGATCTTGTCGTGGATAAAATCGTACCCAAGATATTCCATGACCACTTTAATGTCAGGGTTCAGGGCTTCGAAGTCTCGAGCGATTTGATCGATCTCAGCCGGTTTCATACCGGCCTGATCCTGTGTCAATATATGGATGGTCACGGGTCCGGAGGTCGACTTGGGCTTGCAACCCACCGCGCCAATGGCGATGATTAACACAAGAGCACATAAAGTGATTTTACTAAAGATACGCATAATTCTCCTCTTTTCTGTTTTCGATATTGATTTTCTTGTGGATATTGATACTTGCAGGTTTAATTATCACTCGCAGCACACCTCCTTAGGCTGGCTTGGTTGGGATTATGAAAGTTTGTGGACGACGTAAAAGTTGGATGTATTATGGAGCACGTTGGTGATGGCTCCCATCACCCCGGCTCTCATGCCGAGGCTGGATACGACAAGTTTGGGTAGGGTGGGGATGGTGCCCTGAATGCGCTGGAGGATGGGATCGACGAGCATATCAGCGGAACGCGACACACCACCTCCCAAGACGATCAGCTCGGGGTCGAAGGACACCGTCAGGTTGGCGATGGCGATGGCAAGGTAGTCAACCGTTTCGTTGATGATCGTGCAAGCCCAAGTCTCACCCTGCTTGGCCGCCTCGAAGACGTCCTCGGCGGTCAGGTTTTCTAAACTATCGCCGTTATGAGTACCTTTGAGGATGGCGCGCGCCCTATCGGCGATGCCAGTACCGGAAGCCACGCTTTCGAGGGCTCCGAAATCTTCGAAATTGCGGCCCAGGAATTCACTGCCGGGGAGCATGTTGCCGATCTCACCGGAGGCTTCGCTGGCCCCGCGGTAGAGGGCACCGTCGATGATGATACCAGCTCCGATGCCGGTGCCGATAGCCACCATGACCATATTCTGCACGTTTTGACCGGCGCCGAACCACAGCTCACCTAAAGCGGCCAGGTTGACGTCGTTATCGACGGTGATGGGGTAGGGGTAAAGCTCGCTCAGACGGGCTTTAAGGGGGAAGTTTTTCCAATGCAGGGTGTTGGCCCAGGTGACGATGCCCGGAGTGTGCAAAGTGATGCCGGGAGCACCCACCCCGATGCCGTGCACCTTCCTGCCGTCCAATTTGGGAGAAGCGAGTAGCGTATCGAGCAGCGTGGTGAGGCGGTTGAAGCTGTCTTCACCGGAGGAGCCGTGATGGGCGATGTTCACTTCGTCGAGGATGGTGCCGCCCAGGTCTGATAGCGCGCCGAAGATTTTCGTGCCGCCCATGTCCACCCCGATGACCAGGTGACCTTCGGCGTCGAATTCTAGAAGTGGTCTTCTTCTGCCTCCACTCCACTCGGTACCACCGTGTAAGCGGACGAAGCCTTCAGCTATCAGGCCGTCCACGATGCGCATGACGGTGGGCAGGCTGACGCCTAAGTGTTCGGCGATCGTGCTGCGGGAGATGGGACTTTCCCGGCGGATGATCTCGAGGATGGCCGAGCGGTTGATGTCGCGCATTGCTGCGGAAGTGATGGTGAGGCGGTAGGTTATGGGTTTTATTGGATTTGCCATTGCAAGTTACTTACACGATGTAATACTTACTTTCAGCATGTAAGTATCTTAGCATATTCTAAGGTGAGAGTCAATAGGGAATCTTTGACCGTGATTGTCTGAGCTATGAGTTGATTGATTACATGATGAGTACGATTAGGAACGACGGATCAGAGATAATATGAGCGACTGGAGTTTTATTACAATGACGGTCAGGGATGTCTGAGCTTGGATTGGAATGATCGCCATAATTACGAGGATTAATAATCATAGTCATCAATAAATCATATTAATCATAGTTCGAGACGAGACAGTGAAAATTATCTTCCTCATTTTCATTTATGATATACTATTTGCCAATATAGCAAAAAGCGATGAAGAGGACGAGTAAGCGCGGAAGCGGCTGTCCAGAGAGCGGTAGAGGCTGCAAATCCCGCCTGTGCGCCTGCGCTGAATGGACCTCGGAGCTGCAGGGAGAAACCCAATGGGGAGTAGCCTGTGCCGGAGCTGCCGCCGTTAGCCGGGCAAAAGGTATCGTCGACCCTGACCGTACCTGAAGTGAAGCTGGCTTTTTCACCCCCGTCGCATCACCGGCGGGGGTGTTTATTCTTGAATATCTGGAGGTCCCGAGATGCTATTGAAAATAAACCTGATCTACTGCGCAGTCTGACACTACACCGATCGAGCTGTCGGTCTGGCAGCGGAGCTGATCAACGAATTTGAGCCGGAGATTGAATCGCTTACTCTGGTACCATCAGATGGAGGTCGGTATGAGTTTTCTATCGATGGGAAGCTGCTGTATTCCAAGCTGGAGACACACCGGCACGCTGAGCCGGGTGAGATCACAGAGCTGGTGAGGAAGTATTTGAAGGAGAAATAAACTCTTGGTCATTGGAGCGAGCGTTTTGAATCATCGAAACAATCGTCTACAGACTAGAAATGTCATCGTGAGTGAAGGGAAAGTTGAAATAGCTTGGAGAAGGCAGATTGCTTCGACCTGCAAAGAACGCAGGTCTCGCAGTGACAGAAGGAGAGGTAATGATACAACCTAAGAAGGGACGCGTATTTTCAGGGGCACGCCCCACCGGGAAGCAGCACCTGGGTAATTACCTGGGCGCGATCAAGAATTACGTGGCATTACAGGATGAGTATGACTGCGTGTACTGCATCGTTGATCTACATGCATTGACCACGGTGGAGGACACGCTCAACCTGGGCCAAAACACGATCGACATGGCGTTGGACTTCCTGGCGGCAGGCATCCGCCCGGAGGAGACGATCATCTTTATCCAATCGCACGTGCCACAGGTGGCAGAGCTGCACCTGATCCTATCCATGGTGTCACCGCTGGGTAAGCTGACCGACCTGCCCACTTTCAAAGAGAAGGTACGCCAGCACCCGAATAACGTAAATTATGGGTTGGTGGGCTACCCGGTACTGATGACAGCGGATATCGTGCTCTACAAATCCAACGTCGTGCCGGTAGGGATCGACCAGGCACCCCACCTGGAGTACGCCCGTGAGACGGTGCGCTCGTTTAACTTCAGGTACAACACCAATGTGCTGATCGAGCCGCAGATGAAAAACACCGAGATTCCGAAGGTGCTGGGGATTGATGGTGTGGAAAAGATGAGCAAGAGCCTCAACAACCACATCGAGATAGCCGCCACACCAGAAGAGACCATCAAGCGCGTGAAGATGATGATGACGGACCCCCACCGCATCCTGCGCAGTGACCCGGGCAACCCGGATATCTGCAACGTGTTCACCATGCACAAGATATTCTCATCATCGGAGGATATTGCCATGGTTGACCGGGAATGCCGGCGCGCTGGGATCGGTTGTGTTGACTGCAAAATGCTGTATGCCAAAAACCTGAACGCACACCTGGCACCGTTCCGTGAAAGACGCAATGAGCTGGCGAAAGACCCAAGCTACGTGCAGGGTGTGCTGGATAATGGCGCCAAGCGGGCGCGCACGATCGCCGAGCAGACCATGGTGGAAGTGCGGCAGGCGGTAGGACTGCCCTGAGGTAATTATGCGAGCCTGGGAAACCCACTCCCGTCGTGTGGTATTTGACCAATCGCCCTGGCTGGTGGTTGAATATCACGATGTAGAGCTGCCGGATGGTCGCATCATTCGCGATTGGACCTGGATCAAAACACCCGATTATATCAATGTGGTGGTGGAGACCGAGACCGGTCAATTCCTGTGCTTCAGGCAGCGAAAATATGCAGTCGCCGAGCCCATGCTGGCAGTGGTAGGTGGTTATATCAAACCGGGCGAAGCACCCCTTATTGCCGCCCAACGCGAGCTGCGGGAAGAAACCGGTTACGTCTCAGATGACTGGGTGGAGCTGGGAAATTACCTGGTCGACCCAAACCGGGGAGTCGCCACAGGCTACCTGTTCCTGGCACGCCATGCTCGTCAAGCCTATGATATTGACAGCGATGACCTGGAAGAGCAAGAAATTTTGTTGATGACCAGGGAAGAGCTCGAATCATCCCTTGCGCAGGGAAAATTTAAAATATTGGCCTGGGCGGCGGCTGTGGCGTTCGCCTTGCGCCATATACCATAAAAGCGAGTATGTTATGCGGATAGTCTTGCAGCGGGTGAAATCTGGCAGGGTGCTGGTGGCGGGTCATGCAGTTGCTGAGATCGGTACGGGCCTGGTGATCCTTTTGGGGATCGGTCCAGGAGATGGAGAGCAACAGGCACACTTGCTCGCCGATAAAATCGCCCACCTGCGCATCTTCGAAGACGATCAGGGGAAGATGAACCGCTCGCTGCTGGAGGTGGGTGGGCAGGCGATCGTGGTATCGCAGTTCACCCTTTACGCCGATACACGCAAAGGCAGGCGGCCGTCCTTCACCGATGCCGCACTACCCGATGCTGCCCGACCCCTGGTGGAACGGTTTGCCCAGCTTCTGGGTGAGCTCGGTGTGCCCACCCAGACGGGTGAGTTCGGGGCACATATGCAGGTTGAAATTGTCAACGATGGGCCGGTGACCATCTGGCTGGAAGCATAATTCCGGTCTATATTTTCCTTGCTAGAAGATAAAAAAATTATTGTCGCCCCAACAAGGCGCTAAAGAACAACTTGCGGCTGAATGGCTGGCCGGATAATATCGTCTGGGCGCGGAACATGCGTGCTACTGAACGCACCACCAGCAGAGCAGTGCCAGCCAATAGAATTGCCGACAGCGAAGTCTGCCAGAGAGGCACGCTGCCAGCGGAAAGGCGGGTCATCATGGCCACCGGCGCGGTGAGGGGGAACAGGCTTAATATGGTGGCAATCGGACCGTTCGGATCGTTGATCAGGATGCTTAGCAGGAAGATGGGGATGATCAACGGGAAGATCACCACGATGGTCGCCTGTGTGGCTTCACGCAGATTGGGGACCAGTGCGCCCAGCCCGGCCATCAAGCTGGCATAGACTGCATAACCCAGCAGGAAGAATATTACTCCCCAAACCAAGAAGGATGCTGGCAGCTGGAAAGCAATCGGCAAATTGAACGTGGTCCCACCTCTGGCTAATAATATCCGCCCGGTGCCTACCCAGACAATAGTCTGGAGCAACCCGACGAGTCCCAAGGCAACGATCTTACCAGTCAGCAGCTGGCGAGGAGTGACGGAGACCAGCAGGATCTCCATCATGCGGTTCTCCTTCTCCTTGGCAACACTGCTCAGCAGCAGGCTGGCAGCACTCAGGATGATGATGTAGAACAGCATCGTGACTCCATAGGGCAGGAAGAATGTCAGCATGTTACTTTCATCCCGCTGAGGTGTTGGAGAAAGTGGTACCTTTTTTGCATTCTGGGTTGGATCGCTGACCAGTGTAGCCAGCTGGGTGTTGCCCTTCAGCAGGTTGACCCGCAAAATCCACTCAAGCAGGTAGGATTGCCCGGATCCCGTCAGTGGGTTAAAGTTCGAGCGGATATTGGTGATCTCTCCCGATTGGATGTAATTTTTAGGAATAATGTAATAAGCTGAAATTTCACCCTTTGCCAGTGCCTGGCTGGCACTGGTTTCATCCGGATAAGCGATCAACAAGCCTGGCTTAACCGAGGCTGGGATCTCCTTGATAAGACCCCCCAGGTCCACGTAGCCTTCTGCCTGCGTGATCGGTGGATTGCTGATCAGCAGGGTTAATACGTTTTGGGTAGGGTTAACCTTGTTCAGCTGGGAAGCGGCAATGAACACCACCGCCCCGATGAAAGGAATGCCAAACATGGCAAACAGGAATGATGGGCGTGAGAGAATGGTGATGATCTCGTGTCTTAAGATTAAAAATGTCTTTTTCATAGATCACACTCTTTGTCGGCTAAAAATTTCTTTCCAGCGCAGGCGTCGTCCATAACGCAACATGCCCATTCGGAAGGCACGCCCGGCCAACCATACAGCACCAATGGCGGAGAGGACCAGGATGATCACACTGGTAATCAGCTGCCATTCGGGAACGCTCGATAACCCAATACGCAGGGCAAGGGTCATGGGGGCAGTCAGAGGGAAGAAACTTAGGATGATGGCCAGAGGGCTGTTTGGATTTTCGAGAAAGGTAGCAAAAAAGAAGAAGGGCAGCCAAAGAGGTATGGTGAACAGACCGACAAATTGTTGTCCTTCGCTGGCTTCGGATATCGTTGCCCCAACTGCCGCCATTAATCCACTGATCATGATAAAAGCAGGAATCATCACTGCGGCCAGTAAGGCGATAGTTTCTCCAGAAAATTTCACATTATTCATTTGGGGTATATAGTTTTTTCCGATCACAAGGGCAATTACTACGAATAGTACCCATACGAGCAGCTGCGTAAAACCAACGGCAATATCTGCCAAGGTTTTTCCGGTCATCAGCTGATTGGGAGAGACAGAGGTGACCATGATCTCCATAGTCCTGTTTTCCTTTTCCTCTACCACTGCTTGCATCAGGTAGCCAGAAGTGGTGCTCATGGCAATGATGAACAGGATCCCGGCGATAATCGGCAGGATGACATTGAGAATGCGGTCCTCAGTTGTTCCACGACTGTTATCTGCAGATTGCACGGTAAGTTTGTTTCCATTGATGATCCGGTTTGCAATTTCTGGCGGCTCACTTGCCATCAAGTTGGAAATCAGGAAGTCATTAAATTGTTGGATCGACATCGCCTTGGGTTCAGTTTTATAGATCTCATCGGCCTGACCTGTCTGCAAGTAGTCTGCCGATATTATGAAGTATGCCTGCAACTTCTTATCTTCTAGATCCGCCTGCGCGCTCGCCTTATCAGCATATGCGCGCATAGGCGTTATGCGGTCGGGCCACTTGACACGCGGCTGTGGGATAGCATTTGCCAGTACTCCTGAATTGTCTACGTAACCGATGGGGGTCGTGCTGGATTGCATCGAAACCACCACGAGGATCAACCCCACCATCAAAATCAGGAGGGCTGGAAAACTGAACAAGGCAAATAGGAAGCGTCGGCGGAACACATGCCTGGAATACTCCTGCCAGGCAATTCGCCAGAATTTGTTCATACCATCTCTCCTAACTTCTGGTCATCCTGTTGTACGACGCGGATGAAGATCTCGTCCAGGGTTGGCGCGGCGTTCTCAAACTGGTCAATTTGTACACCACTATCGACCAGCTTACGCAGGATTTCCTGAGTAGTGGTTAATGGCGCCAAAGTTAGCCGGTAAGCGGATGAGTTATGCCTCTCCACATGCTCCACGCCTGGCAGCTCTGGCAGCTCACCCGGTGTGCGGACGATGACAGCATGTCCTGAAAATTGACGACGGATCTCATCCAGGCCTCCGTATAACACCGTGCGTCCATGGTCAATCAGCACAATGCGGTCGCACAGCTCTTCCACCTGATGCATCTGGTGGGTGGACATGAGGATGGTCACGCCTTTGTCGCGCTGCTCGCGCAGCAAGTCCTTTACCATCTGGGTGTTGATGGGGTCAAGACCGCTGAACGGTTCATCGATTATGAGCAGCTCCGGTTCGTGGATCAGGGTGGTGATGAGCTGAGCTTTTTGCTGCATACCTTTACTCAGCTCTTTGACTTTCTTATGGCGCGATGATTCGAGATCAAACTTCTCGAGATAGCTTGAAATCCTACCCTGGGCCTCTGCCGGAGAAAGTCCTTTGAGTGTTCCTAAATAGATAAGGCAGCGATCTAGCGGTATATCCTGGTACATGCCGCGTTCCTCGGGCATGTAGCCGATTTTGTCCTTCTTGGCTTCAGTCATAGCACCACCCAGGATACTCACATCACCCGAATCAGGTTTGAAGATGTCCAGCAGTACCCGGATGGCGGTAGTCTTGCCGGCGCCATTGGGGCCGAGTAAGCCGAATATTTCACCTTTTTCAACTCCAAAGGAAACGTCATCGACGGCTTTCAACGCGCCGAAGGATTTACTAATGTGCGAGAGTTCAACAGTTGGCATAAGGGCTATCTTCCTTCCTGACGAGGAGAACGAGAGTATGTTTACAATTGTATATCATTATGAGGCTCGTTGACATAGATTTACTGAGGTTTTTCCTGAGAATGGCCAATCGAAGCCGTCTGAAAGTGGATGGATTGAGACTTTCTCATCAATGCTATAATTGCGCAATTCTTCTACTGAAAATGATTGGATAAAGTCCATGAAAACGGTGTGTGTGTACTGCGGTTCTTCGGATAAGATGAGCGAGGCATACCTGCGGTCTGCGCGTGAAATGGGAAGGGCGATTGCCAGGCGCTCCATGACGCTGACTTATGGAGCTGGCGGCACTGGTATGATGGGCGCGGTAGCGGATGGTGCACTGGAGGCAGGTGGTGAGGTGATAGGGGTGATCCCCAAGCTGTTCGCCACCCCAGTGCTGATGCACCAGCGGCTGTCGCGGCTGGAGATCGTGGAAAATATGCACGTCCGTAAACAGCGCCTGGCGGAGATATCCGATGCGTTCATTGCTTTACCCGGAGGCTATGGGACGTTCGAAGAGCTGTTTGAAATCCTCACCTGGGCACAAATCGGCTTGCACCACAAGGCTGTGGGAATTTTGAATAACCAGCATTATTTCGATCCATTATTGACCGTTATCGAGCATGCACGCACTGAGGGATTCATGTACGCTGAACACAACGCTTTATTTGTTTGCGCTGAACAGCCAGATCGTTTACTTGATTTACTGGAGAACTACCAATATCCAGGGGGAATGGAAAAGTGGGTGACACGCGAGGAATGATTTAACTCACCTGCAAATTCTTGGGTTTTATAAAAATTAACATGGCAGCCAAGATGTAGACGCCGTAGCTCACGGCTTCGGTGAGAGAGGGGCTGCCGTGATACCCGAACAGAGTGCTGAAGATGATGCCCACAATGGATTGGTCGTTCAGCAGCGGGTTGAGATTCCAGATTGGGCTGATCACCGCCGGGATAATGCCGGCTTCATTAAACTCTGCAACGCTGTGGGCAATCAAGCCGGCAGCAAACAAGATGAGAATAACCGAGGTCACCTGGAAGAAACGCTGCAGGTTGAGCCGCAGGGTAGTACTATAGAGCAGGTAGCCCAATAAACCTGCGCCGAATAAGCCGATGGACGTCCCGAGCACAGTCTGGATTGCACTGGTTGTTAGTGAGGAGGCAGTCAGGTAGAGGGCGAGCTCGATACCCTCCCTGAGCACGGCGATGAAGGCCAGGAAGTATAGTGCTCCCCCGCTTTGTCCAAGAGAGGCTCGACTCACTTTGCCTTCCAGGTCTGACTTCATATTGCCCGACTGGTGGCGCATCCAGAAGATCATCCACGTCAGCACACCGGCTGCCAGCAGAAAGGTCACTCCCTCAAATATTTGCTCTGCAGTTCCTTTTAGTTCTTGATCAACCGCACGCAGCAGAAACGCTGCGAGCAAACTGAGAACGGATGCGCTGACCACACCTGCCCAGAGCGAGCGGTTCAGGTCAGAGCGTCCCGTCCGTCGCAAAGCCCCAAGGACGATCCCGATGATCAAAGCTGCTTCAAGACCTTCACGCAGGGAGAGCACCAGGCTGGTGATCATGCCGAACGTCCACTTGCATGGAGAATATCAAGGCAAGGCGAAATACCTGCCATCCAAGTTAGAACGAGTGGGACATATTGATCATGTTGATCAGCATGGAACCAGGTGGATGGGAGACTTGGCATTATTCTTCCTTCAAGCCAGAGTTATATCTGATAATTTAGATATAATATCGCATGATTAGATGGGTGTCAATGAGCATTATCATTTGTCCTACGGTATATTATTCATAGTTATTCTCTAAAAAACTGAAGAAAATGCAATTCCGATGAGAATTAAAACGGCGGGTGAAAACACCCGCCGTCTACTCAATAATTCTTCCCAATATGTCATCGCATCCGTTTTTGTCGTTTGGGGGTTTTGAAATGACCGCCGGTGTAACCTGGGGCATCGATCAGGCAAATGGTACACAAGCGGGTGTCATGAACTCGGCTGAGAATACGCGCGTCCAACCCGTCCAAGAACTTAGCTGTAGTGATCACAGTGGGTAGCTTGTTGAGATGGCGGTAGTCGATCAGCTGGAAAAGCTTCTCATTTGCCCATGGGGTGGGTGACTGTTCTCCCAATGCGTCCAGGATAAGCAGGGGGGCGCTGCGGATTTC
>JBGOYO010000034.1:0-13066 GCA_041479715.1 Anaerolineae bacterium | reverse complement strand
GAGGATTTAACTATAGTCTTAGGGGTGAATGATTACATGTACAATCCGAAAATCCACCACGTGATCTCAAATGCCTCGTGCACGACCAATGGTCTCGCCCCGGCGGTAAAAGTGGTGCATGATAAGTATAAAATCGTGCGCGGGTTCATGACCACGATCCATGCCTATACCAATGACCAAAAAATATTGGACCTGCCACATAGCGACCTGCGCCGGGCCCGAGCAGCCGCGATGAACATCATCCCAACGACAACCGGAGCGGCAAAAGCCATCAGCCTGGTGATCCCAGATCTTAAAGGCAAGATGGATGGCTATGCATTACGTGTGCCAGTGTCAACTGTATCGGTGATCGACCTGACCGTTGAGCTGGAAATCAGCACCACAACTGACGAATTACGCCAGGCTTTCCGCGATGCTGCCGCTGGCCCCTTGAAGGGCATCCTTCAGGCAGTAGACGAGCCATTAGTCAGCATTGATTACAAAGGTGATCCTCATAGCTCGTCCGTGGATTTACCCTTCACCATGGTACTGGGCAAGGAAAAGAATAACTTTGCCAAGGTGGTCGCATGGTACGATAATGAATGGGGTTATTCCGTCCGCACAGCAGATTTAGCTGCGTTGCTGGCCAAATCCTTATAAACTTATAGCGGGATGCGGATGGTTCAACTGGCCATCCGTATCCCGTCTATACGGAGGGAAAATGTTCAATAAGAAATCCATTACTGATATCAATGTAAAGGGGAAGCGGGTTTTGGTACGGGTGGATTACAACGTTCCAATCAAAGATAATACGGTGACGGATGATACCCGCATCGTGGCTGCCATGCCAACCCTGAATTATTTACTGGAACATGGCGCAGCGGTGATCTTATTTTCCCATCTGGGGCGCCCCAAGAATGGACCGGACCCGAAATTCTCCCAGCGACCAGTAGCTGCCCATTTAAGTGAGCTATTGGGCAAGCCGGTAGCATTTGCGGAGGATTGCGTCGGACCAACTGCGGAGGCAGCGGCGAAGGCACTTAAACCAGGTGAGGTGCTGGTGCTGGAAAACACCCGTTTTCACCCTGAAGAGGAGAAGAATGACCCTGCATTCGCCAAGAAGCTGGCTGCGCTGGCAGACATCTACGTTAATGATGCGTTCGGATCTGCGCACCGGGCACATGCATCCACGGAGGGCGTAACCCACTACCTTCCAGCGGTGGCGGGTTTCCTGATGGAGAAGGAAATCCAATACTTGGGCCAGGCAATTGCCAACCCGAAACGCCCGTTTGTTGCAATTTTAGGCGGGGCGAAAATCAGCGATAAAATCGGGGTCATCCGAAACTTGCTGGTCAAGGCTGACCAAATCCTCATCGGCGGCGGCATGGCCAATACATTCTTCAAAGCACAGGGTTATCCAATCGGAGATTCACTGTGTGAAGATGAAGCACTCGACACGGCGCGCCAATTGATAAAATCAGGTGCCTCGCATCTACGCTTACCGGTGGATGTGGTCATTGGTAACCGATTTGATGCAGAAGCTGAAAAGAAGACCATCGCGGTGGGACCGGTGCCGGATGGTTGGCGCATCCTTGATATTGGCCCTGCCACGGTGAATAACTTCGGCAAAATACTCTCAACAGCCGGGACGATCGTTTGGAACGGTCCGATGGGCGTGTTTGAGTTCCCGCGTTTTGCTGAGGGCACGATTGGAGTTGCCAAAGCCGTCGCAGACAGCAAAGCTGTCAGCATCATCGGTGGAGGTGATTCTGTTTCAGCGATCAATCAGGCGGGGCTAGCAGATAAAATCACACACATCTCAACAGGTGGTGGTGCCTCGCTCGAGATGCTGGAAGGACTGGATTTACCAGGCCTGGCGGCACTGCAGGATAAATAATTGGCAAACGAGCATCTCCTCCAGCATGTATTATCAGGTTGGAGGAGATGTTGATCTATCGCTGGAATATTATCATTCTCCTTTATTGCAAAGCTTCGTACACACGTTTTACTTTCGGTCATTAGTAGTATTCCAGCTACTTCTATGATCTAAATAATATTAAATATCTGATTTGGGAAAATAATTGAGGTGATTATGCGCCGTCCGCTAGTTGCTGGAAATTGGAAAATGTTTATGACTGTAGCAGAAGCTCGGGTATTGCTCTCAGAATTGTTACCTGGTTTAACAGCCATCGAGGGAGTTGATATAGTTTTATGCCCTCCATTCACATCAATTTTATCTGTGGCGGCCTTGTTGGAGGGATCTGCCATTGGAGTTGGTGCACAAAATATGCATTGGGAAGCGTCAGGAGCATTTACAGGCGAGGTGGCTGCTTCGATGGTGGCAGAATTCTGCAAATACGTGATCATCGGGCATTCGGAGCGAAGGACTTATTTTGGAGAGACAGATAATTCGGTGAACCTGAAAGTAAAAGCCGCATTTAAGCATGGTCTCATACCCATTATGTGCGTCGGAGAGACTCTGGCGGAAAATGAAGCCGGGAGCACTGCGAAGGTGGTTTCTAGGCAGGTGAAGGTGGGATTGGACGGGATTGAGGCGAATTCCATCGCAAGCCTCGTGATCGCATACGAGCCTGTGTGGGCAATCGGTACTGGTCGTGCGGCTACCGCAGAGGGTGCCAACGCGGTCATCGCAGATCATATCCGCGGAGAGTTGAAGAAGCTGTATGGTGATGGATTGTCCGATATCGTGCGCGTCTTATACGGCGGTTCAGTAAAGGCTGGAAATGCAGGCGAATTTTTCCGGCAACCTGATATTGACGGAGCGTTGGTTGGGGGAGCGAGCTTGAAGGTGGCTGAGTTTATTCCAATTGTAAAAGCTGCTGCCGGTTGATGTTTAGCCCGGTCTGGCGGACATTCCTATACCTGTTGCTTATATTGATCCCCATGATCTATTTGCAGCGATTCCTGCAGCGCGAAATTCAGGCCATTTTTCTACTTATCACACGCCAGCCTGATACATCGATGGCGTTATTCTCGTTGTTATTCCTGCCAGGAGTATTCCTGCATGAGGCAAGCCACTTCATCACGGCACAGGTGCTGGGCGTCAAAACGGGGCGGTTTTCCATAATCCCCAGGAAGCTGGAGGGAGGTCGAATCCGGCTGGGATATGTAGAGACAGCCCAAACCGATTTCTTCAGAGATGCAATGATTGGGATAGCGCCATTGGTAACCGGAGGATTATTCGTAGCGTTTGCGGGTGTATACCGCCTGGGATTAGATACGATCTGGGTGAACATCATCCAGGGACAGGTGAGTGCCATCGGCCAGGCAATAAAAACCGCAGCTGCCCAACCTGATTTCTGGCTCTGGTTTTACCTTGTTTTTACAGTCAGTAGCACCATGCTGCCGTCTGAATCTGACCGGCGAGGCTGGATTCCGGTAATATTAGTTATGGCAGGATTGCTGGGAATCATCTTGATCATCGGTGTTGGACCGTGGGTGATCACCAACTTTGGGAAAGCGTTCTTGACGGCAATGAATGCGGTAACTCTTGTCTTCGGCATCACAGTAATGATCCATCTGCTCTTTCTTCCACCGGCCTGGCTGATCCGAAAAATCATTTCACGAATTGTTGGACTTCAAGTGGTATGATAGCAGATTGTTTTATAATAAGTAAGCACTATATTAAAGGCCAGGTGTGTTTAACAACGCATCAATATCTTATTGTTGGAAGCGCTAATAAATATATACGAAAGTATTTCGGGGAGTAAATTGACGTAAATGGGTGAGCATTGGTACGCACTGCGCAGTAAGCCACAAAAGGAAGAGGTAGTAGCGAAACAGGTCCGCGAACGTGGGTTCGAAGTTTTCTATCCACGTTTACGCGTCAACCCGGTGAACCCAAGGTCACGAAAATACAAGTCCTATTTTCCGGGCTACCTGTTCGTCAGAGCAGATATAGAAGTAGTAGGATTATCCGCGTTCCAGTGGATCCCTCATACGCATGGATTGATCTGTTTCGGGGGAGAACCATCACTAGTGCCAGATAACCTGATCCACGCAATTATGCGCCGGGTGAAGGAGATCGTTGATGCCGGTGGAGAGGTGTTCGACGACCTGCATAAGGGGGATGTCGTGCGGATTGGGTACGGACCATTCGAGGGATATGAGGCGATCTTCGATGCGCGATTGCCAGGCACTGAACGTGTGAGGGTGTTGCTGCAATTCTTGAGCGACCGCTATGTGCCGATAGAGCTAGAAGCAGGTCAGCTTTTGCCAAAAAAGCATTCATAGTATTATTCCTGCTGATTTAGACGTCAGGTGATTACCATAATAATAGTATTTGTGAACCATTCGTAACTTCAAAGTCATGCCTAACATATTAATTGTCTGTACCGCCAACATATGCCGTTCGCCCATGGGAGAAGCGATTCTGAAGAGACTTTTTTCAGAGCGCCCAGACGCTGATCAATGGCACGTCGAATCAGCCGGCACATGGGCGATGGATGGAAGCAGTCCCGCTATAAATTCAAAAGTTGTAATGGAACTCATGGGAATGGACATTAGCGCTCATCGATCACAGGCGATCAACCTGAAAATGCTGAAAAATTTCGACCTGATCCTCACCATGGAAGAGGAACATAAAAGATGGCTGAAAGCGCAATATCGTGATTTCGCAGACCGAATCTACTTGCTGAGCGAGATGGTTGATCAATATGAGGATATACCAGACCCGATTGGTGGTGAGATGGCAGATTACCAGGAGATCGCACAGCTGCTGGAGCACATGCTCACGCAAGGCTTCGATAGAATATGTCAGCTTGCGCTCCTCCACCAGGAATAATCAACCATTCCTGGTGACAAAAAATACGGTAGATCATGTGCAGTGGTTATACAGCTCCAAGAATATAGAAGATAAATGGATTGATGCGGTCGATCGTGCGGCATAGTTGGTGAAATCTTTATGGGTATAATCAGGTCTGCATATTTTTCATCCCACGAACAGCATGATATACTCCAAGCAACTATTTTCGGTCGTTGGGGTTCTTTTGTGTAGAACTCCCGCCTGTAAAGAGTGATTGGTTGACCAACATCGCGAATGAGCTAAACCTCGACCAGGCAATTCAGGGAGATCATGAAGCATTCGGCTTGCTCTATGAGAAATACGTCGAACGGATCTTTAACTATGTCTATTACCGCACAGGAAACCAACACGATGCAGAAGATTTAACTGCCAAGGTTTTCTTCCGGGCAATGCGCAGGATTCCCGATTACGAAGAAAGAGGCTTACCTGTTTCTGCCTGGCTTTACCGGATTGCGCATAACCTGGTAGCGAATTGGCACCGTGATCGTGGCAGGCGGCCGGAGATTTCATTGGATGAGGGGTTCGCTTCCATACCACATTCAGAACACCCTGAAGTGACCCTACTCCATTTGGAGGAACAGAATAATTTACTACGCATCATCCAAGACCTGCCAGCCGAACGCCAGCAGTTGATCATCCTCAAGTTTGTCGAGCATCTATCGAACGCTGAAATCGGTCAAATCATGGGAAGGACCGAGGGCGCTGTCAAGAGTTTATATCACCGAACACTTCTTTCACTGCGGGTTGAAATGGAAACTTTAACCAATGATGATACGCTGGATAATGAAGGAACTGATGAATGTTGAAAATTGTAATGGATAGCGCGTGCGAGATCCCTGCAGAGTGGCAGTCGGAATTCGATGTAGCGGTGATCCCGATCAATATTCAATTCGGGAATAAGACCTATAAGCAGGGGATTGATCTCAGCAATGATGATTTCTATCATCTGGCAGATTCAACCGGCGTTATACCAAAGACGTCTCAACCCACCCCACAGCAATTCGTGGAATTTTACAATCGGATAGCCAAGGCTGGTGACACGATTTTATCCCTGCATGTAACCAGTAAATTATCAGGGACATATAACTCGGCAATATTGGCCGCCCAGGGATTACACAATAAATTTAAAGTGATCCCATATGATTCAGGAGCAGGTTCAGCTGCGGTGGGATTCATGTGTAAAGAGGCGCGCCTGCTCGACAGGGCAGGAGCGACCATCCAGGACATCCTGGCTCGATTGGATACGATACGCCAGAATGTCAATATCGTTCTGACCCTGGACTCACTTGAATATGCCAAGCGAAGTGGGCGGGTGAAGGCACTCCCGGCTGCTCTGGCAGCGATGATCAATATCAAGCCCATTATTATATTGAAAGATGGGATTCTGGATATGAAGGAGAAGGTGCGCACGCGCCAGCGGGCGGTTAACCGGGTGCTGGAGATCGTCCAACAGCGGGTAGACGACCAGCTGGTCAATGTGGCAGTTGTCCACGCACAATCACTTGAGGCTGCCAAGCAGCTCATGCAGAAAGTCAATGAAACATTACATGTTAATGAAGCGATAATCTCGGATTTGTCCATCGGAGTCGCAGCAAACCTTGGACCTGGGACGATCGGAATTATCGCCTATGCCTTAGCCTAGAGATTAAGAGGTAAAATGTTCAATTTTAGGAGACTTAAGCCAAAACGGATCAAACGAGATTTGATGGATATCGAATCGATTTTGCAGTCCAGCCTTAAGCCTGTTTCACCCCGACCGGAATTTATTGAAAGCTTGCATCAAGGTCTGATGGAAGATACCTTCCCTCAGCTCGAAACATCAGATTTTGATATAAAAAAGCCGCTTCTCCTCGGTCTTGTGGGTTTTGTCAGCATGGTATTTGTCGTTTCATTATGGGTACGCTTATTGCTGGTGATCTTTACTGCTTTGGGTATGATCCAATCATCGAGGCGGAAAAAAAGCCAGTAAGAAATTTTCCGAACGCAAGGGAGAAAACAAGGGTCGGAAATAAATATCAGGCCATATCCATAGAGGTATGGCTTTTTTATTCAGATTTATCTTCCGAGCGAAAACCAGGGGAGAGATATTGGATTTTCTTATATGGTTTCACCTGCTCGGCAACATTATCTTTCATGATATTGCCTGAGATGTGCATCAAAGTATCACCAAAATCGATATCAATCCCCATGCTTGCAAGGCAGGGGTAGTGGTGGTGAGCCATGCCTGCTTCATATTCGGCGTCATCAACAGACACCCCGATTAAATTTTGAGCGACAAAGCGTGCGCATCCACACACGGCGTCGCGTTTGACTTCCACCGAAATTATCTTCCGACTCTGTGGGTCGACCTCGATCGAGAATTCAGGCTTTCCAAAATAGTGGGCGAACTCAGCGATCAGGGGACTGTGGTGCTCGAGTCGTTGACGCCGGGTCACACCGTAGTCGGTTTCGGTCAGTGAGCACAAGGGTTTAGGAGTAGCGCAGGCTACGCCCATATTTTCCAGCCAGCCGCGCAGCTGGCGAGCCAGACCACGCGGTAGACAATTCTCATTATCCACGGCGGCGATGACAGCCTTAGCCCCAGTTTGTTTAGCGATATCTGGGATCAACTCCGCGACCGCTTTATGCTCGGCAAAAGAAAGGACTAAATCAGTTGCAGGGAGGTCGGTGGGGATAAATTCTTCAGGGTAATCAATCACCATGGGGAAGAAGACCGGTGCTCTCCATTGGTTGATCATCCAACCGGGTGGGGCGAATTGGGTGATGTTATTAACGTGCCTGACACCATAATCACTGTTTATGATCGCAAGTATGCGCATAGTCAATCGGTGAAGTCGTTAAGCAGGGTTTTTTCCAGCCACATCGCATCACGTATAAGGTCAGCATCGAGAGGTAATTCATGATCAATGTTCACCTTCAATAAAAAGTGACCGGCGATATCCTTCCATTGTTTTTTGACATCCGGGAGATCGGTGAATTTAGAAATGCGATTATAGGCGCTGTGGGGGAGATTGGCAAACCCCCGGCGAAGGAGATATTCACCTATGATGATGCCCGCCGCACGGCGGGCACATACCCGCGCCATGCCATCGTTTCCGGTCGAACGTGCCTGTAAGGCATGCTCAATCTCTGCTTGAAGTTCCAGCTTCCAAGATGCCGTGAAATTCACGGACAGATTTTACCATTCCTTGACCACTTCATCTTCAATGGATACAATCATATTGATGAATATTACATTAGCGTTGAGCGGGGGTGGGGTAAAAGGTTTTGCCCATATCGGTGCGCTGCGAGTATTAGAGGGTGAAGGGTTTCAGATCCGCGCCCTGGCCGGAACGAGTGCAGGAGGATTGATCGGAGCGCTGTATGCGGCAGGATACTCCCCGGATGAGATGGAAGAGCGCCTGAGAGATATCGATCAGGGGAGTTTATTTTCCCGCATGCACGGGGATGGACCAGCGTTATTCGGATTTAGCGGAGTCACAGCCATATTAAATGAGCTCCTGGGTGATCACAGCTTTGAAGACGCACGTATCCCACTGGCGGTAACAGCGACTGATCTGACCACTGGCACGCCAGTGGTGATAAAGCATGGTCGGTTAATAGATGCGGTCCTGGCAACAAGCGCAGTTCCGGGTGTATTTCCTGCACGGGAGATCGGGAACCATTTACTCGTTGATGGTGGAGTATTAAACCCGGTTCCTGTGGCTGAAGCTCGCGCCCTTTACCCAAATTTACCCGTGATAGCGGTGGTATCATCACCGCCTATAGGTTGGCGGCTCGGAATGAACGATGATGTCGGCACATCCATTCCACAGCTAATGACCAACCTTCCGCTAGCATACCGGTTGGCAGGCAGGCTACGCTTGGCGCAGGCTTTTAATCTATTCCTCCAATCCATGGACCTGGCTGGATTAATGCTGCTTGATAAGCAACTGAAGCTAGAAAAACCTGAGGTGATTATCCGCCCAAAGCTTGGCCAAATTGGTCTGGTCGATCACATAGACGTCTTGGGGGTTATTAAGGCAGGCGAGCTGGCAACTGAAGAGGCACTGGCGGAGATCCATAAAGTGTTGGGTTGGAGATTCAGATTATCACAAAGGATTTCCCGCATGGTTGCCCCTTGAAAATCGACCGACCTATGAGCCGTGATTTGCGTCGATATGCGAGACAGACGAATTTCCGTTTAATCTTCGGCTTCACCATCTTGTTATTTTTCGTTGGCGATGGGCTGATCTATTTATTCTATGGTCAGGGGGCAGCATTGATGGGGCTGCTTTGCCTGGTGGGCGTCACCTTACCCCTCGGACTGATCCTGATCGCACTGTGGATTATTGATCGGATAGCAAGGCAAAGCAGGTCTGGATAAGAAGAAATTATGGTAATCGAAGATGGAATGTTCTCATTCGAGAACTGGGTGATGCGGACTCGGCGACCGGACGGTTTGGGACCCTTCCCGGTGCTAATCATGCTGCACGGCTGGACGGGGGATGAGAATTCGATGTGGGTATTTGACCCTCGGCTGCCGAAGAACGCCCTGATCATTGCCCCACGCGGCTTATACAGCACGAAGGCAAGTGGTTACAGCTGGCATCCGGACCTGGTCAAGCCCTGGCCATGGATAAGGGATTTTCAGACAGCCGTTGATAAAATTTTTGCGACGATCTCCCCTAGCAATTTCCCGGACGGGGATTTTTCACAGCTACATTTGATCGGCTTCAGCCAGGGGACGGCTTTGGCGTATTCAATAGCGATCCTGGTGCCTGGGCGCATCGCTTCTGTGGCGGGTCTATCGGGATTCCTGCCTGATGGGGCATCCGCTTTGCTGACAGCCAACCGGTTGAAAGGATTACCGATGTTCATTGCTCATGGAACGGATGATGATCGAGTTCCAGTTGAGAAGGCCAGGTTGAGTGCTGAGCTGGTAGAGAAAGCAGGAGCAGTCGTCACGTATTGCGAGGATCAAGTGGGACATAAATTAAGCGCAAAATGCTTCCGAGGGTTGGAAGCATTTTATCAACGCGTTATTGATTAAACTGCTGAAGCAATTTACAGGATCGATTCCAGCATTCCTGCTACTGCCTGGTAGACCGGTGAATCATTCCCAAGTTCGACCAGCGGCTTCCCGCTGAATTCAAAATTGGTCAGCTCGTCATCAGTTGGAACTGTTCCCAGGAGCGGGATGTCCAGCTTGCCGATTTTGGACGCTAGTGCGGGGGGCAAGTCACCACTCAGACGATTGATGATCAGGTAGGTGTGCTCGATGCGAATATCCAGCTCATTACGGAAGGACGAAATGCGCTCAGCGGCAACGATCCCGCGTTGGGTGGGATCACTGACCACTAACAAATGCTGGACATCACGGGTGGTGCGGCGGCTTAAATGCTCCATACCGGCTTCATTATCGATGACAATATAGCGATAGTTTTTACCGATCGAATCGATCACTTCGCGTAGGTTATGGTTGACTGCGCAATAACACCCGGCTCCTTCAGAACGGCCCATGGCGATCAAATCAAAAGCCTCTCCCTCTGCCAGTGAGGACCTAATCTGATGATCCAGGTAGTCATGTTTTGAAACGCCACCGGGAAGCGCGCCCATGGCTGCCCCGCCTGCCACCAATGAGCTCTTTACCTGAGCCAGCATATCCTCGCGGATATCTCCCACCGTCCAATCGAGATCCAGGCCGAGCACCATGTTTAAATTGCTGCTGGGGTCGGCATCAATTGCCAATACTGGACCAGGATTATTCTGAACCAAATATTTAATCACCATACCCGCGATGGTGGTTTTACCAACCCCACCCTTTCCGGCGAGTGCAATGGTAACGGTCATTCAGCCAAGCCTTTCATCAGTACAGCATCCAGCTCTTTAGTCATAGCTTCGGCTGCCTGGCGCAAAGAAGGAACGTGCTCATAGACCGGAATCCCCAACCGATCGGCCTCCTGAACACCCAAATCTGCCGGCATTATCCCCAGCAATGGCAATCCGGGTGTCTCCGCCTCGAGGAACAGCTTTTCTTCCTCATTGCGGACTTTATTTCCGACCAACCAGCAACGAGTGAGCCCGATGTCATTTGCCAGCTGCTTGATCTGGGTGGCAGTGCCAAGGCTACGACGCGTGGGCTCAACTACGATCAGCATAGCATCCACAAAATCCACCGTCGCCCGTCCGAGATGCTCAACACCGGCGTACATGTCGAGGATGAGTACTTCATCTTTGCGGAATAGCAGGTGGGTAAATAGCGTTTTAAGCATAGCGGCCTCTGGGCAGATACAGCCTGAGCCTCCCATGTCCACCGAACCCATCTCCAGCAGGCGGACACCTTTATACACTACACTGAAACGTTCGGGGATATCATCGACACGCGGGTTAAGGGTGAAGAATCCGCCGATCGTACCAGGTTTGGCGCCAGTGCGTTCTTCGATCAGCTCATCCATCTCGGAGATGGGATGCAGCTGTTCGCGTAATTCAGATGGGAAACCCAACGCGCCTGCCAGGCACGGAGATGGATCTGCATCTGCGACGAGCACTTCACGCCCTGCGTCAGCATATACTTGAGCCATCAAAGCTGTCAGGGTCGTCTTTCCAACACCCCCTTTACCACTAATTGCGAGTTTCATGTTTTCACCATTCTTAAACAAAGTGCCGAGAATTATAACCCATCTATGGGATACTCTCCGGCCTTACCAGTCCCCGTCTGACCGCCTCTTCTCGTAATACCAAGATTATTTTTTCCAAATTCAGCTCACGAGCACAGGCATCGTGAGCTGAATGGAGGACTTCATCTGACCAAAGTGTACGGGAAGTGAGAACTTCCTCGTCATTCATGATGACAAGTTGTATGAGGCTGTCCATTGGGATGTCCATGTCGCGGCTATCGTCAGTGTAGCATAATTGGCAGCCGCGGCACTTTTGAACATCCTGTCCCGTTTTGGTTAATATCAACTTGCGTAACGTCATTCGATCATTCTACCGATAAATCTTCGTAAAGCGCCTAATCGAGTCAAATTAGGATTTTGGAGCAGGGGCCGGAGGAGGTGTGAAGCCGGGAGGCAAAATGCCAGCTTCGCTAATAATGCGTGGCACGATCTCTTCCCAACCTACGGCCATCAGATGGATACCATTGACGCCTTTCTTATTCTTCACCGCATTAATCAGCTCGAGCGCTATTTGCACGCCTTCTTCTTCGGCTTTATCACCGGCAGCTTCCATACGCTTAACGAGCTTATCAGGAATGGTAACACCTGGGACTTCCTCATTCATGTATTTGGCAACTTTCAAGCTTTTCAACGGTGTAATGCCGATAAGGATATACACCTTCTCGAGGATGCCGCGCTTCTCGAGCGCTTCAAGCCAGGCATCCAGCTTATCGGGGTCGTAGACCAGGTTGGTTTGGAAGAATTGGGCGCCGGCGTTCACCTTTTTATGCTCGCGCATAGCTTGTATGCGCGGTTCTGAAGCATATGGTGAGCCTGCCGCTCCCAGAAAATACTTCGGAGGGAACTTGATCTGACGACCATCCATATAAATCGCTTCATCACGCATCCTGCGGAGGATCCACAGCATGTGGATCGAGTCGAGGTCGAGGATTTCCATTTTCCCCTTCGGGACACTGGACATTTCCATGGAGTCACCCGATAGGCAGAGGATATTCCTCACCCCGAGTGCGTTGGAACCAAGAACCTCAGCCTGTAGACCAATGCGCGTCCGGTCGCGGGCTGCGATTTGCATGACTGGCTCAGCGCCCGCCTGGACGGTGAGTGAGGAGCAAGCCCAGGAAGACATACGCGGGGCAGCTGAAGGGCAATCGGTGAAGTTGATGGCCGCCACGTACGGCTTAACCAGCTCGATGTTTTTTAGCAGCTTATTGGTTGCCACCGTCATGGGTGGGGCAACTTCGGCAGTCACAACGAACTCGCCGGCTTTCAAGCGACGCTCAAGCTCTGATACAGGCTCTGTATATGCTGGCGGGTGGTATTCGGCGTCACCATTCCACCATTCAGGCTGGCGGATCGGGCGGAATACTGAAGACCAGGCTTGAGTGCGTGTCTTCTTCGACATAATGCCGCCAAAAAATTTACCCGCACCCACTTTTTGGATTTGATGATAGACATCTGCCCAGGTTTCACCGCCGGTTTTATCCCAATCAAGTGGAGGAAGGACCTCCATCAGCATTTCTTCCCGCCCCATTTTGAAAGCACGTTGGTAAATTTTAAACCACACACAAGCGCGGGTCTTATCGACGTAGCAATATTCGGTGGT
>JBGOYO010000033.1:0-13151 GCA_041479715.1 Anaerolineae bacterium | reverse complement strand
TTGAAGATCAGCCGTGCGATGGCATATACTCTGATGCAAAGAGGAGAAATCCCTACAGTCAGGATCGGAAAAGCGCGACGTGTCCGTCCCGAGGATTTAATCAAGTATATCGAAAGCAATACGTACAAGATGAATCAATATCTTGAATAGATAAGTAGGGTGATCCATAGCCCTTTCTTGGTTAATAGATCAAGAGAGGATTGTGGTCACTGGTATTAATTAATAATTCATCCACCTCTGAGTATCGATATATAAAATGGTCGAGAAAAAGTTGAATAAGAAGGCTATTACGTCTAGGAAATCACGTTATTACCTTGCTGTTTAGAGCACATTTATGCCCATTTGTGCTCGAACTGTGCCCGCAGTATGAAGTAAGGAAAATCGACCCGTTGCCATTTCCTGTGGGGTAGATCAGAGATTATGCTAATAAAATACACTATCTATATTCCCGCTAAGATATTAAAAATTATATTTTAGCAATAAGAATTACAAAACCACCTTCAAATAATGTCCAGGCTCTAAAACTTGGTGCAAGGTTATGTAAATTTTCGCACACCGAATGTAAAGGGATCAACTTTGTCATACCGGATATATAATCCGGCACGCTCATAGATACACAGATATTCTCAGTGAAAGCTCATTTAATTGTCTTATAATCGCTTTGAGAGGTGTTTAAGATATAGGAAGTTAACAGGATTGATGAATGATACATTTCGTAGAGAAGGGATTTTCCTGCCGATGAGGGTGACCAAGGCAACGTCATCTAAACCCAGCGCAAACCTTGCTGCCGACTCAACCTTTCCTGACGCATTCGAAGAGCTCTTTCTGGAGCATTGGGCAGCGATCTGCAGGCTGCTGAGCCGCCTGACGGGTGACCCGGCTGAGGCTGAGGATCTTGCAATGGAGACTTTCATGCGCCTGTACCAAAGGTCACCGCAAACTGGAGATGGGTCTAACCTGCAAGGGTGGCTGTATCGGGTGGCGACCAATCTTGGATTGAACTCCATCCGCAGTTATCAACGCCGCCAGTGGTACGAGCAGGCAGCCAGCAAGATCACCCTGGAAGATCCACCGCAGAGCCAGCCGGCCGAGATACTGGACAGCAATGAAGCCCATAACTTCGCCCGCCAGGCTTTGTCAAAAATGAAAGTAAAGTCAGCTCAGCTGCTGAGCTTGCGATACTCCGGCCTGTCATACCAGGAGATCGCCCTGGCGATGGGTCTGGCACCCGCCTCGATTGGCCCACTTTTACTCCGGGCTGAGCGTGAATTTGCCCAGATCTACACTTCCCTATCAAAGGAGGAACGATGAAACTGCATTTGAATGAAGGCGACCTGCGTGCTTCAATTGATGGGGAGCTTGCAGCAACCCAGCAACAGCACTTAGATACCTGCCCGGTTTGCCAGGCTCAATTGGCGCACATCCGTCAGCAAATCAAGCCAGCCAGCGAACACCTATCCTTCCTATCTTCCCCCGGCAAGGAGGCAGGGCTTACTTCCCGGCGAGCCTTGCAAAGCTTTTATCAACGCAACACCCCTCGAAAGGAGAATTTAATGCTTAAAAAAATATTTGCATCACCCATTCTGAAGATCGGGTTGGCAGCTGTCTTGATCCTGGCCATTGTCCTGTCGATCCCTGCCACGCGCGCCCTGGCTGACCAGTTCCTCGGCCTGTTCCGGGTCCAGCAAGTGGTGGTCGTTCCGGTCGACTTTACCGGCATGGAGCAGCTGACCGGCAATAGCACGCTGGGGAAACAGTTCAGCCAGCTCATCTCCAGCTCGATTACATCCGAACAAAACCCAGGTAAACCGGTTACAGCCGCAGATGCCGCACAAGCCAGCCAGTTAACCGGCTTTAACGTCCGCCTGCCCCAAGGAATGACACCCTCTAACATCAACGTTGAGAATAATTCGGCCTTCTCATTCACGTTGGACCGGGCAAAAGCACAATCCTTGTTGAATGAGGCCGGACGGTCAGACCTGGTGCTACCTGCATCGATTGATGGAGCTGAAATCTCGGTAAACATACCTGCAGGTGTTAGCGCAGCTTATGGTAACTGCCCTCAACCCGGCGCGTATGACAATAGCTCAGATGTGAGCCTGAATGGATCAGCTGGTCGCCGGTATGCTGATTGTGTGATCCTGGCGGAGATTCCCAGCCCGACTGTTTCTGCACCTGCGGACGTGAATATCCCTCTGCTCGCCCAGATCGGCTTGCAGTTTACCGGGATGAGCAGCGACCAGGCAGCACAATTTACCAAGACAATCGACTGGACTTCATCACTGGTAATACCCATCCCAAGGAACGCGGCAACTTATGAGCAAGTAACTGTTGACGGCGTAACCGGCACCCTGATCCAGCGACCAGCAGACGATGCCCCGCAATACATCCTGCTGTGGGTCAAGGACAGCATCATCTATGCCATCAGCAGCCTGGGCAGCAATTCACAGCAAGCGATACAGATGGCAAATTCACTCCACTAACCATCAAGATGTCGGCTGACCTCGCCATTGAAGCCGAAAGCCTGAGGAAAGTTTTCGGCAACCTCGTAGCAGTCAAAGACCTCACCCTGCAAATTAAGCAGGGTGAGGTGTTTGGATTCCTGGGACCTAACGGGGCGGGCAAGACTACCTCGATCAAGATGTTCGTAGGACTGATCACACCCACGGCAGGGAAAGCCTCTTTGCTTGGCTCTCCTCTCGGTGACCGCCGCTCACTGGCCCGGATTGGTTTCTTACCAGAGCACTTCCGCTTCCAGGAGTGGCTGACCGCCGGCGAATTCCTCGAGCTGCATGGCCAGCTATACGGCATGAAGCGCAGCGACCTGGCCGGGCAGATCAGCACGTTGCTCGAACGGGTTGGACTGAGCGAGTTCAAGGATCGCCGGCTTTCCACTTTTTCAAAAGGTATGCTGCAGCGTATCGGCCTGGCCCAATCACTGCTCAACCGGCCGGCGCTGGTCTTCCTCGATGAACCGACTTCAGGCCTGGACCCTGTCGGACGTATCCTTGTTCGGGATATTATCCGCGAGTTAAAAACCGGGGGTACATGCGTCTTCCTTAATTCTCACCTTTTAAGCGAGATTGAGGTAACTTGTGACCGTGTGGCATTCATCAGTCATGGTGAAGTCGTCCGGATGCTCGAATTAGCCAGCCTGGATACTGGCCGGGTGACGGTGAGCATCAGGGCTTCTGGTCTCACACCTGAAATGACAGGTAACCTCACCACCTGGGCGAAAGACATTTCCCTTAAAGACGGTCGCCTTACGCTGAATGCAGCGAGCGAGGCGGTCTTGCCCGAGATAAACCGCTACCTGGTCGCTAAGGGGGTGGACATTTACGAGATCACTCCGAAACACCCTACGCTGGAAGAACTGTTTATAGAGACGGTCGGGAAGGATGGTGGATTGTGATGGCGATCATGGTACTTACCCGCATGACATTCCGCCAGGCGATCCGGCGGAAAATTGTGCTGACGGGCCTGGTTTTGGGTATATGCTTCCTGGTCGTTTTCTCGATTGGTTTTCACATCATCAATTCAAGCTCTAACGCTGGGTTTGCACCTATTAATCAAGGCGGACAAAGCCTTCAAAATGTATTCAACTCGGAAAAAGATGGCGCCTTGCTATTGGCAGGGCTGTATGCCGTCGCGTTCCTATCCATAGCCATGGCGGCCTTACTGGGCGCCGATACCTTAGCCAGTGAAATCAATTCCGGCAGCATGCAGACGATCATAACGAAGCCCATCCGGCGATCAGATGTGGTCGTTGGAAAATGGCTTGGTTTTGCTTGTCTGCTTGGGTTGTATTTGATGTTGATGGCGGGCGGAGCAGTTGTGAGCGTATGGCTGCAATCCGGGTATACACCACCCAATTTATTTGCCGGGTTGATTTTGATTTACCTGGAAAGCCTGCTGGTCATGACCATCGCCTTGCTCTTCTCCAGCCGCCTCACCGCGCTGGCAACGGGGGGCGTAATCTTCGGCTTGTACGGTATGGCATTTATCGGGGGGTGGGTTGAGCAATTCGGTGCGGTGCTCCACAGCCAGACTGCTATCAACATCGGCATCATCACCAGCCTGATCATTCCCAGTGAGGCTGTATGGCGCAGGGCTGCTTATGAAATGCAGTCGCCCCTTTCGGGCGTACTGGGAATATCACCTTTTGGAACAACCTCCGTTCCGAGCCTGTTCATGATCGGATATGCCGTCATTTACCTGCTGGCTGCGCTCGGCGTTGCCGTGATGGTATTCCAAAGGCGCGATCTATGAATCATAAGCAGAGCTGTACTAAATACCTGAAACCTAATGAAGTGATTAATGTTCTTGTTGCGCTAAAAGTTTGAAATTACCAATTTAAAATACTTATCCATCTTTGAGCAAACCTGCGAAAGAGCATTCAAGAAATGCAACCTTGTAAATCTTGGATCAATAGCAGCCAATTAATTTCTGAAAAGATCTGCAGAGCTGCAACTGTGAGTTCGTGATTGGCACCATATAAGCTTCTCTCAATCCATTTATGGATTACATGCAATTAGCTACCAAGCGACCATCAACACAAAACCAAAAGCCTTCGTTGGCGTAGTTTCTTCTATTGCTTATATGATAAAACAGATATAGCTATAAAGCTCTCAATTCGGACACTCCAGCCTGTTTGGCGGTACGGATCGCATGGGATACGCCAATCACAGTGGATAGTATCATGGCCAATAAAAGCAGGACGAGATAAACCCAAGGCACCTGCAATACGTCAGGCGGGGGATCAAAAATATGAGTCAGCATCAACACCAATAATCCCGCCAAAGCTACTCCGGATGATAACCCGGTAATCAGGCCGATGCACAGGACGGTCAGACCTTCACTCCATACAAATGCCCCCAGCTGTTTGGATTTCGCTCCCACAACGATCAGAGAGGTGAACATCTTTTTTCGTTCCTCGAAACCGAGTGCCAGGATCAAGCCGGAGGCGCTGGCTACTAAAAGCACTGAGAAAGCCAATTCCAGGGCAGTCAGACCGCGCAAATTAATCGCGGTCAGGCTGGAGCCAATGACTTTCTCCGCTGCGCCGATATCTGTCACTTTTACTCCTGGCATGCTTGCAACCATCGTTTGAACCTGCTGGCTGATCGGGACCGGATTAGCGCTTGTTTTTAATAACACAATTTCTGCAGCATTTGATCCTGTCTGCTGGGCAAGGTAGCTAGAATTCGCCACCAGAAATGAATCTTTAGGCGCAGTGGGAAATTCACGCACGACACCAACAAAGGTAAATGGCACAACATGATATTGGTGATCAGCGGCATTCTGAATGCGCAGGTTCAGTCGATCCCCCACCACAAGCTGGTAATCATTTTTCGTCTCTTCTGAAACCAGCACGCCATCCGGGTGGGATGCCAGGTCTGCCAGCGTCGCCTGAGCATTCCGGCTGGCAAAATAGGTATTTGCCAGATGGGTAGCCTGCCCTATCCTGGCAGGGTCGATACCGTAGATATCCTGTAGATCTGTACCGACATAGGCAAAACGATGTTGCATGGGTTCCGCATTAACTACTCCAGGTAAAACCTTGAATTCAGCCAGTTTATCACCAGCTGGGGCTGCACTTGTGCCTTGTACGAGCACATCCGCGCCATTGGTCAGCTCTGCATCCACGCGCGCTTGAGCATCATAAGTAGTATTGAAAATCGCCGTGGAAACAGCAAAGGTTACTGCCAGAGCAACCAGTGCCATGCCTTGTGCCAGACGCAATCGCTGGCGGTTCATCGCTGCAAAGACGACCCCGGATAAATTGCCCGTCAATGGATGTGCCAGCCTGGCGAAAGGTCGCTTCCCCCTGGCAAGAAAAAGCTGACCCAGGCGCATGATGAGCAAGGCGCTTCCTACCCACAGGCACAATGGGGCGATAAATGCTTCACTGGATAAAGAGACCTGGGCAACTCCTTCAGGTGCAAGGACCAGCTCATATCCAATCCCGGCAGTACGCCAGAACATTATGCCTGCCAGAACCAGGCATATCACATCCAGGTACAGCCTTTGCCATAAAGGCTGCTGATAGCGCCCCACATTTTGCCGGGCAGCCGCCACAGTGGTCTGATGGGCTAATGCCCAGGCAGGCTGAACCGAAGCGGTAAGGGCAAGCAGAAGTCCAAAAACCGCTGCCATGATCGCTACAAGCAGAATAACATTCATCCCAACCAGCGAAATCGATGCGATCCAACGAATGACGAACCAACCCAAGCCGATACCTAAGATGCCGCCGATGACCCCCATCAAAAACCCTTCCTGGGCAGCTAGGCGAATGATCTGGCTGGTGGTAGCCCCACGCACGCGCAGCAGAGCTTGCTCCTGTCTTCGATGATCCTTCCCTATGGACGCAATCGCCATAGTCAGAATCCCCGCCAGAAGTACACCTGGCAGACCGAGGAATAAAAACAGGATGCGCGCGTAGAGTGAATCTGTACGGACGCCGTCCAGCCGGGCGGCCAAGTTGTCGGCGACGACGCCATTTCCAGCGATGCGCGCCTCCAGATTTCGTGTCCAACGCTGGGCCTGGATAAAAGCAGCGCTTGGATCGGAAGGCAGGTTGCGCGCAAGGCGAATATGGAGCTGCAAGCGGGTCGTATCCGGGCGTTTGATTGACTGGGGATCAAAAAGTGCATGCCATTGGTCGATGGGCAGGAAAATCACGTTATCCGGCGGCGCCTGAGGGGCAACGATAGCTGGGACCCCCACGGCTTGAAAGAAGGAGTCTGCATACGGCAGGTCTACAACTCCATCCACCGTCATATCTACTGGAGGAAGACCGATGCGTTGAACACTAACCGTATCTCCCACCGTAACATGCAGGTTTGCAGCCGTCTGTTGTGCCACCAATACACCTGACTGGGCTCCCAGCAGAGAACGAAATTCGGCTGGAAATTGATTTATGTAACTCGGTGATAACCCGATGATTTTCCCTGCTCCAGTGGTCTGAACTGTCCCTTGAGTTGTCGCACTCATCCCACTTACATCAGCATAACCCAAGATCTCAGAAGCTGAGACTGAGGCGGCTTGTTGAGCTGCGCTTAGAATGCTGCCTGGGTCGGTACCAGGTACAAGCTGCACCTGCCAGTCGATAGGCAATGACTCTATTGCCCGCTTTGTCATAGCTGTAGCGCTGGTGGTTATGAAAACACCCAGCGAAAAGAGCATTGCCACCGAAATCGCCACACCCAGGGCAGAAGCGATCAATCGACCGGAACGATGGGAAAATAATCCCACAAGCCATATAGTAACTATTCTTGATTTCTTAGGCATCCATCGGCGCTCCCTTCAGAATACCCTGGCGCATTTGCCAGACCTGATCGAAGCGATCCGCTACAGCAGGGTCGTGGGTTGTCACAACCAGAGCGGTGCTCTTGCCTGCAATGGCTGAAAATAATAAATCGAACAATTCCCGGGCGGTTGGATGGTCCAGCTGACCGGTAGGCTCATCCGTTAGGATCAGGCGGGGGTGAGTAACTAGGGTACGAGCCAATGCAACCCGCTGAGCCTGGCCACCTGAGAGTTCTTCAGGCAATTTATCCGCCAGGCTAATCAGACCCAATGATTCAAGAGAGGCACACGCAATTTCACAGGCTTGCTCGGGTTGATAATCTTGTAGGAGCAGAGGAAGGGCGACATTCTCGACTACACTGAGGGGCGGTAGCAAACCCGGCACCTGCAACGCCACTCCAATTTGCGAGGGGCGGAGTTCTAAGGGGTCACCGAGCGCAGGCCAGACGAGGCTACCCGAGGTCGGTTGATCAAGGCCAGCAAATAAATGCAGTAAAGTCGATTTCCCACTTCCCGATGGACCAATAATCGCAATCTTATTCCCGGGCTGGATTACACAGCTGGCATCAGAGACTGCCATGACCTGCTGAGTGCCTTGCACGAAAACCCTCCTTATGGCCCTGGCTTCCAATACCGGTTGTGAACGGTTTGAAGCTGGTTGGGAAGGTAGAACTGTGGTGGATGGAATGTGCTGATCAATCATCGAGAACCTTTCCATCGAGCAGATGAACGATCCGGTCCGCGTGAGCTGCCATAGCCTGGCTGTGGGTGGCAAGCAAGAGGGTGCCACCATCTCGCCGGTAAGCCAGAAGATGATCAATCACTACAGCCTCCGTCTCAGCATCCACTTCACCGGTAGGCTCATCCGCAACCAGCAATACCGGATGGGTCGAGAGTGCCACGGCGAGTCCTGCCCGGGCGGCCTCGCCTCCCGACAGATAGATCGGTCGATAATTACGACGCTCTGCCAGCCCAAAGCGGTCAAGGATGGTTGTCAGGTAACCTTCATCCGATTTACCAGCTAACCTTTGCGCCAAACGGATGTTGGCTTCCACACTCAGGTGATCAAACAGGTTCCCCGCCTGGAGAAGAACCCCCACAGTTTGGGCACGCAGGCTGGCGCGCTCGGTTTCAGGGCGGCGGGTCATGCGCTGTCCTTGCAGGTTCACCCAGCCGCCATCTGGATCATCCAGTCCTGTCAGGCAGGCGAGCAATGTCGACTTACCGCTCCCTGATGGACCCATGATGGCGACCATCTCACCAGCTGCAATCGACAAACTCACGCCACGCAGGGCGCGGACCTCCTCATCACCAATATGATAAAACCGGTATAGCTCTTGGGCTTCAAGAATGGTTGTCATCGGTTTTACTTCCAGGTGAAGCTCTCGGAGATCCGTTTCCATTGATCAACATTATCTGCGCCTTGGGGCGCCCATAACTTGAGCACTGCTAGCTTGCCATTCTGGTAGAACAAATAAAATTCCTCCTCCAGTCGCACCTGTTTTCCAGTCACCGGGTCGGGATCTGAGTTTGCAGTCGCCTTGATCTGCACCGCGGATCCGGCTGGGAGATTTACAATGTTAATCGCCCCCAGCTTGAATGCCCGTTCACTCTGGGCTAACGTAGCTGCTTCGGTTTGCGCGACGATGTCAACGGTTGGTGCTGAAGACGCAGAACCGAGGGTGACACCTACCCCGTCAAACTTATCGACAAAGCGAACATCTGTGCCCTGTTCGGACCGTGCCCAGCCCTCCGGTACTTCGAGGGAATAGCCGCCATTCGGGGAGCTATACGAAATAAACACCTGATTATCCGGTATATCTCCAACCGGATTCGTCTCGGGGGCTAGGGCATTTTCAGTTGACCCTGTTAGCTGACCACTTGAGGTCGCAGGCATGGTCCCGACAGGTTTAGGGGTCAAGTTATTAATAGTCGTAGGCGAGTTCCCTGAACAAGCCGAGAACACAAGCGCAAAGAATAGAATAAGTACAAACAGGATGGCAGATTTTTTCATCATAATCTAACTCCTTCACTGATTATCAAAGAAATTCTAACTGCTTGAAATGAAGGCAAGATGAAGCCAGCCTACTATTTGTCCCAGTTTACTATTCAAAAAAGTGAATGTTTTAGCAGCTCAAATAAAAAATTTATCAAAAAAAAAACAGCGCTCCCATTCGGAAACGCTGTTTGTTTATTGGATAACGGGATGTAGTTCAGGTCAGTGCTGCTCATTCTCCGAAGAAAGGATCGCACCGGTCATGGCATCCACCTTGACGTCTAAGCCATTATTCAACTCAACGCTGTAAATCAGCTTACCATTCTCGTCGTCCAGCTCAGTCTTGACCGCGGTTGTCCCCGGGTTGGCAGCGAGTGCAGCAGCCTGTGCCTGGTCAGCGGTAATGGCAGGTGTGCCAAGAGTGGCGGTTACGACATCTGTGGTACCCTCCGTATCTCCTTTGCCCGCATCCTGTACCTCTGGAGCATTCTGGTCACCTTCCTGGACTTGAGCTGTGTCAGTATATATCCCGTTGGCCTGACCATCCTGGGAGTTCTGGTCGCCTTGCTGCAGCTGTATAGTGCCTGAATTAACCTCAGTGGCGATATCTTGACCTTCCTTTGAATCCTGCTCGCCCTGCTGCAGCTTGGTGGTGTCGGTGTAAACATCATTTGCCCCACCCTGACTATCCGAAGTACTCTGGTCACCGCATTGCAGGTCAATTTTGTCAGTGTCAGAGATGACATTCGCTTCCGTTGTATCATTGGCTTGATTCTGCGAGCAATCTGGCGCCTGGTTAACCTGAGCTACTGGAGCGGGATTGCCTTTGGCAAAGACTTTCAGGCTGATGGCACCCATCACTCCCACAACCAATAAAGCGATCACCGCGAGGCCAACAAGTCGGTTGATTCTCATTTGTATCTCCTTTTCAAAAATCTAGAGTCGATACTTCTCTAAATTCATTATACATTTTGCAGATGAAGACTTCATGAAGTTAGAACGTAGATTTTTTCATCAGGGGGATTTGAACCGTGAATTCTGTACCTTTATTCAATGTGCTCTCAACTTTGATGCTACCCCCATGCTCCTCAGCGATTTGCTGAGCGATTGATAACCCCAGGCCAGACCCTACGCTTGATCGAGCACTTTCAACCCGATAGAAGCGATCGAAGATGTGCGCCAGGTGTTCAGGGGCAATACCAGCGCCAGTATCAGCAATTTTCACATCCGCAAAGTCCTTCTCGCACCTGCCAGTCACCGTCACCTGTCCATGTTCAGTGAATTTAATCGCATTATCCAGCAGATTGACGAACAAGCGGATCAAAGTGTCTCGATTACCAGTCAATGTCATGCCGAGAGAAGCATCACAGATCAAGCTCAAGCCTTTATCCACCGCCAACGGGCGCAACGAGTCGGTTACATCTATCAATAGGGTGGACAAATCCACCAGCTCGGAACTCTCAGCGTGGTGCAAATCACCCCTTGCCAGTCCCAGAAGATCTTCTACCAGCCCACGCAAGCGGTCAGTCTCCCCAGCCAGATCGTCCAATGCCTGGCGGTATTCCGGTACCGGTCGATCGCCCTCACGCATCACGCTCAAGATGGCTTGCATGGCAGCCAATGGTGTACGCAGCTCATGGGAGGCATCAGAGGTGAACTGGCGTTCGCGCCTGAAGCCAGTTTCGAGGCGATCCAGCATCTCGTTGAACGTGCCTGCCAGTCGGCTGACTTCGTCGCCGGTATCGGGCAGGCTCAACCGGGACGAGAGATCTGCCGTAGAGATGCGCCGAGCAGCATTGGTAATATGGTCGATGGGAGCTAGGGCATGCGCGGCGAGAAAATATCCCACAAATCCCGCCAGCAATGAGAGCACCCCCCCACCCAACAGCAGTGTGGTCAGTAAACGCTGAAGTGAATCGTTGACAGTCGCCAGGCTCTGCAGAGTCTGCACCCATCCGACCACACTTGTATCATCCAATACTGGCAAAACATAAGCTCGAATTGGGATCGACTGGCTGGTTTCAGTTAATGTTTGGAAGACGCCCTGTGAACCTGAAGGTTGAATCGCGGCAGGGTTTCCACGAAACGGTCCTGTGGCCTGCAATACCGTACCATCCTTTGACAACACAATCAAGGTCAGCCCTCCAGTGGTATATGCTTCAGAGCCGGTTTCATTCCCTGCGATTGGTTCAGCGATATTAATCTGACCATTGTCAATATTCAAGCCAGCTGCCGTCTGTTCTGCACTGAGCGAGAGCGTATTATCAATAGCAGCATGCAGGCTGTAGCTGAGATAGACGTAGACGAACCCCCCAAAGGCCGCCAGCATTCCCAGCAATAGCAGTGTCGACCAAAGCGCGAAGCGGAGACGGATTGAATTAATCCGTTTCATCCAGTGACAGGCAATAGCCTGCTCCGCGTACGGTGTGAATGATTTTTTGCTCGCTCGAGTCGTCTATTTTACGGCGCAGGTTGCGGATGTAAACATCCACTACATTAGATTGGTTATAGGTATCGTAGTTCCAAACATGCTCGGCAATCTGGGTCCGGGAAAGTACACGATCCGGCTCGCGCAGGAGACATTCTAAAACAGCATATTCTTTGGCAGCCAGCTCGACGCGGCGTCCGCCACGCCGCACCTGGTGGGTACGGGTATCGAGAGTCAGATCACTAAATTGTAAAATGGGTGATTTTGGTATTTCACCAGCTCGACGAGTGAGGGCGCGCATACGCGCCAGCAGCTCTTTGAGAGCGAATGGTTTGACCAGATAGTCATCGGCGCCAGCGTCTAGACCAGTGACGCGGTCATCAATGTCATCACGAGCAGTAAGCATGAGCACAGGTGTTCGGTCACCGCGCTGGCGCAGCTCACGGCAGACAGTAAGCCCATCCATTTCGGGTAACAAAATGTCCAAAATGATCAAATCATAGGGAGCCGAATCAGCCCAATCAAGGGCTTCCCGCCCTGTATAGGCGGGATCAACTGCATAGCCGGATTCTTCTAACCCGCGTTTGACATAAGCTGAGATTTTACGTTCGTCTTCCACCAGAAGGATGCGCATGAAGATATTTTAGCTAATAAAGATGAAGGTGAGATGAAGAAATCTGGAAACCAACCTGGTTTAACATCAAGTTTATAGGCAGTTAGAATGATAAAGACCAGAGATACAGGTCTTAACATAGCTTCCTTTGGTGGGAATGAATCTCCAGGATTGGACTTTCTAAACGATCCAGGCTGTGCAGATATTGGGAAAATCCAGTCAGGCAGGGCAAGCCCACCTTTTCACCTGAACTAATACTTCTCATATAGGTTGGCTGCTTTACGCTAACACACGTGATCCTTTGCGGGTATAACATTAATCCTGATTAAGTGGAGCGGAAACCAACATCCATCCCAACCATATAGTGTTATTTAGTCTGATTTTCTATTTTAGAGAGAATTATTTATCCATCATGTCTTATAAAACCACAGAATAACATACCAACCGCACCATATCTGCACCATTGTTGGATAAAAGTGATAAGAAGATAACCAAGGAGGGAGAGCAGCACTCTGTGGACATCTTAAAGTGTAAACCCCCATCTCTGGGCGAAATCCAGTGGACCTGGCGGGATTCGAACCCTCAACCTCTTCAATATCTATGAAGTCCAATTCATTAAGGTGGGTAATTAGATGGACCTGGAGGGATTCGAACCCTCGACCTTCTCAGTGCGATGTAAAAAATGGTCGAGAAAAAGGGGAAAAAGGCGTCTATTACGTCTAGGAAATCACTTTATTACCATGCTGTTTAGAGTACATTTGTACCCCATTGTAACCAACTGTGCCCGAACTGTACCCGCAGTATGA
>JBGOYO010000032.1:0-13186 GCA_041479715.1 Anaerolineae bacterium | reverse complement strand
GTTCAAGTCATTGCGTGCTTCACCTGAAACGATCGCCGCAAATCGGCTTGGTCAGGCTGGGTTATGGCGCTTTGGTATTTCAGGCGATTATCCCATCTTGCTGGTCGAGATCGAGGAATCTCAACAGATTGATTTAATCCGTGAGGTTTTACAGGTACATGAATTCTTGCGTAGCCGCCGTTTTATGGTGGATATCGTTATTCTCAATCATCAACAGACCGATTACGGCGCTGAGTTAAATGGCATGCTCTACCGCCTTATCAACCGTCTAAACAGCGAGCAGTGGTTGACCAAGCGTGGGGGGATCTTCATCCTTTATGCGGATCAAATAAATCCAGAAGAAGACATTTTACTAAAAACCTCAGGATGCATCCTTTTTAGGGGAGATCATGGATCCTTGGGTGATCAAATTCCGGACTATACAATCCAGACTGCTCATCTGCCCGAATTTATTCCAACCAGGTCCACCGAAGGCATTGTCAGTCCCAGCCAGGAGGATCCCCTCCCCTCAACAGGACCCTTGCAGTTTTTTAATGGTTATGGCGGTTTTAGTGCAGATGGGCGCGAATATATCATCGAGCTTCCTCTCGGCAGGCCAACTCCTGCCCCGTGGGTCAACGTTATCGGTTATCCATATTTTGGTTTTATGGTTAGCGAAACCGGCAGCCAGTGCACCTGGGCGGTGAATAGCGGAGAAAACCGCCTGACACCATGGTCCAACGACCCGGTACGCGACCCAACGGGTGAAGCTCTCTACCTGCGCGATGAAGAAACCGGCGATGTTTGGACCCCCACGCCTCTTCCCGCCGGTGCAGACCAACCCTATCGCGTAACACATGGCGCAGGCTACACCATCTTCGAGCATAATTCGCACGGTCTTCGCCAACGCCTGACGTTATTCGCCAGCCCAGAAGATCCGGTTAAAATAATCCACTTGCGGGTTGAAAACACATGGAATCACAACCGCCGGATTACAGCCACCCAATATATCGAATGGGTGTTGGGTACTACTCATGCCTCATCTATGCCGTATATCATTCCAGAATATGACGCGGCTGAGTATTGCTTGCTGGCTACCAACCCCTACAACGGCGAATTTGGTGAGAGAACCGCCTTCCTTATCGCCAATAAACCAGTCCATGGATTGACCACCGACCGGTCCGAGTTCCTGGGGCGGGGCGGAACACTCGCTTATCCGGCTGCTCTGCATCGTATCGGGCTAGAAACCCGACTTTCACCTAGTGAGGATCTATGCGCTGTGCTACAGCTACACCTCGATCTACTCCCTGGTGGAGTTGAAGAGATTTACTTTGTGCTGGGACAAGGGAGTAATAAGGGACATGCAGTTGAACTGGCAAAGAAATATCATGACTCCGCATACGTAGGGGCTGCTCTTGAGCGCACCCGTGTGTTTTGGGACCACCTGCTCCATATAATCCAGGTGCACACTCCCGAACCTGCTTCTGATTTAATCCTCAACCATTGGATGCTCTACCAGAGCCTCTCCTGCCGGATCTGGGGCCGGTCGGCTTTCTATCAACCCAGTGGGGCATTTGGTTTTCGTGACCAGCTCCAGGATGTGCTGGCCTTGCTTGCACTCGATCCGGCTATTTCCCGTGGCCAGATACTTAATGCTGCTCAATTCCAGTTCACTGAAGGTGACGTAATGCATTGGTGGCATCCACCTTCTGGTCGCGGTGTGCGCACGCGTATATCGGACGACCTGCTGTGGCTTCCCTATGTCACTGCCCTGTATATCGAATCTACGGGCGACATGAGTATTCTCGAAGAAAAAATTCCTTTCCTTGAAGCACCGCCTTTGAATGAGGATGAAACCGAACGCTACAACGAATATCCGCAGACCAAAGAAGCTTATCCTCTGATGGAACACTGCCACAGGGCTATCAATAAAGGTGCTACCAGCGGAATACATGGCTTGCCTTTGATTGGTACTGGCGATTGGAATGACGCCCTGAACCGGGTTGGGGAAGGTGGAAAAGGTGAAAGTGTCTGGCTGGCATGGTTCCTATGCGATGTCCTTGAGCGCTTTGCGAAGATCTGCGAACAACAGGGGGATGCCGAAACCGCCCAGTATTTCCGCTCACGCTCCAAGGAATATGCTATCGCAGTAGAACAAACGGCCTGGGACGGTGCATGGTATCGTCGTGCCTATTATGATGATGGCTTCCCACTCGGCTCGATCCAGGAACCAGAATGCCAGATCGATGGAATTGCCCAGTCGTGGGCAGTATTGAGTGGAGCTGGCGATCCCATTCGCAGTCAGAAAGCGATGCAGTCAGTGTTGGAACGGCTGATTCTCCCACAAGACCGATTGTCTTTGCTCTTCACTCCACCATTTGATAAAACTGAGCATGATCCGGGCTACATTAAAGGTTACCTTCCAGGTATACGCGAGAATGGCGGACAGTACACTCACGCTGCTATCTGGACGGCCTGGGCTTTCGCCCACCTGGGAGATGGAAAGGAAGCTGGTGACCTCTTCGATCTGCTTAATCCTATCCTACATTCTGATTCAGAAGAGAAAGCGGCTGAATATCGCGTCGAACCATACGTGATATGTGCCGATATCTACAGCAGACAGCCTTACTTGCATCGCGGTGGTTGGACCTGGTATACCGGTTCAGCCGCGTGGATGTATCGCTTCGGTCTGACAGCCATCCTTGGCTTCAAGAAAACTGGCGACTCCCTGCACATCGACCCGGTAATTCCACCAACCTGGGACGGGTTTGAGATTACCTATCAATTCGGAGCAACAAGCTATCAAATAAAGGTGAACAACCCCGCGCACATTGCCCACAATGTCCAGCTTGTGAAATTGGATGGAAAAATACAGGATCAAAAAGCAATTCCCCTGGTTAACGATGGGCAGGAACACATTGTTGAGGTGATGATGAGAGACCAAGGATAGAGTCGATATCAGGTATTGGCATCGATCAATTGAAATAGCAAGAAAGAAAAGAAGGAGTACATGAGCACATTGCCTACCAACTATCAAAACCACCACACATTGTTACAGAGTATTGCTCACCGGGTAATGCTCGAACGAGGGCTGCTGCCTGATTTTTCAGGGGCAGCCATGGCTGAGCTGGGCAAGCTTAAGTCTCCGGCCATGAAGGACGGAATGCCAGCCGGTATGGAGCACACTATCCGTGACTTACGGGAACTCCTGTGGGCTTCCATCGACAATGACGACTCACTTGACCTGGACCAGCTGACCGTAGCGGAGGCCTTGCCTGCGGGAGAGGTGAAGGTTTTGGTGGCCATCGCCGATGTGGATGCGGTTATTAAATATAATACTGCCATCGACCAGCATGCCCACCAAAATACCACTTCAGTGTATACCGCGGCGGAGACCTTCCCGATGCTGCCGGTGGAAATTTCCACCGATATCACCTCTTTGAATTTCAACGCGGAACGCCTGGCGCTGGTCATCGAAATGGTGATTGGTGCAGACGGATCGCTGAAGGACTCGGATATTTACCATGCCTGGGTGCGCAACCATGCCAAGCTGGCTTATAACAGCGTGGCTGCCTGGCTGGAAGGGAAGGGTGTGATCCCCGAGGCTTTGGCGACAGTCAAAGGGCTGGATTCGAATCTACGATTGCAAGATGAAGTGACCCAAAGGATGAAGAATTTGCGCCACATTCACGGGGCGCTTACCCTGGAAACCATCGAGGCTAAACCGGTATTCGATGGCGACCAAATCAGTGCGCTTGAAATTGAGGAGAAAAACCGTGCCAAGGAAATCATCGAAGATTTGATGATCGCAGCGAACGGGGTAACCGTGCGGTATCTCGCTGCCAGAAAATTCCCTTCGATCCGCCGGGTGGTGCGCACGCCAAAAAGGTGGGAACGGATTGTCGAGATTGCCAACCAACATGGGAGCAACCTTCCGGGAACGCCAGATTCGAAAGCGTTGGAGGACTTTCTCGTCAAGGAGAAAGCCGCCGATCCGGTGCGCTTTCCGGATTTATCCCTGGCAGTGATCAAGCTTCTCGGAAACGGTGAATATATTGCGGAATTGCCGGATGGAAATGCACCGGGTCATTTTGGCCTGGCGGTTAAGGACTACGCTCATTCGACCGCTCCTAACCGGCGCTATCCCGACCTGATCACTCAACGTTTACTCAAATCGGCATTGGCGAACCAACCCGTACCATTCCGGTTTGACGAGCTGAATAAATTAGCAATCCATTGCACGGAAGCAGAAGATACCGCCGTGAAAGTCGAACGCCAGGTGGAAAAATCCGCTGCTGCGCTTCTACTCGAATCGAGGATCGGGGAGCAATTCGATGCAATTGTCACCGGCGCATCAGACAAGGGCACGTGGGTGCGGCTGCTTAGCCTGCCAATTGAAGGCAAGCTGGTGCAGGGATTTGGCGATGTCGACGTCGGCGACCGAATCCACGTGCAGTTAATCGATACAAATGTTGAGCGGGGGTATATCGACTTCAAGAAAGTCAATGTGTCCAAAAATAGATAAGGAAACCTTTATGAAAAAAGACATAGGTTTGTGGATTGACCACCGCAAGGCGGTGATCGTCATTGTGAGTGATCAAGGGGAAGAGGTTAGAGAAATCACCTCAAACATGGAAAAGCATGTCAGATATTCAAATGATACTTCAGAAGGTGGAGCCTCGGAGGATATACGCGACCGGCAGTTTGATAACCACCTCAACGCCTATTACGATGCGGTGGTTGCGGCTGTGCGTGGTGGAGACTCGATCCAGATATTTGGCCCAGGTGAAGCTAAAGTCGAGCTAAAAAAACGCCTGGAGAATGAAGGACTAAAGCAGCGTATCGTGGGTGTAGAGACCGCCGATAAGATGACCGACCACCAGATCGCAGCGAAAGTCCGCCAGCGTTTCCAGGATTAGATCGAGTTCTCTGATATTGCATCCCTATTAATCCGACCAGGGGGCAACTTTTCGGTCCCAGCGGTGGGAACGCAGTTGGATGATCAGCTCAGCCGGCAGGCTGATCCCATCACTCACCTGCGCGTCCTGGCGAGCATGCTCCACCGTGCGCATGCCGACAATGGTGGTGTTGACCGTTTTATTCGACAGGATAAATCGCAGCGCCATTTCAGGCAGATCCATATTCCCGGGCAGCACAGCCTTCAGCGCATTAGCGCGCGCAACCGTCTGGTGAAGGTTCTCAGGACCAAAGTAGCCGGCGCGCCAGTCATTTTTAGGGAAGCGCGTCTCATCGGTCAATTTTCCAGTCAGACCACCTTCATCTAGCGGCACTCGGGCGATGACCCCAATATCCATCTCATCGCACAGGGGGAACAGCTCATCTTCCGGCGCCTGGTCAAAGATATTGTAGATCACCTGGACCGCATCCACCAATCCCGTACGGATGGCTTTCAACCCGTTCCACGGTTCCCAGCGGTTGATGCTCAAGCCGAAGAAACGGATCAGCTTTTTGGCTTTGAGGTCGGTGATGGCCAGTTTCCAATCATCATTATCCGCCCAGGCGTCATCCCATACGTGGAACTGCAGCAGGTCCAAACAGCCGGAACCCACGCCCTCGACTATTTTTTCGGTGTAATCGAGGATATGCTGGCGGGGAAATACCTGGCTCAGCCTGTCTGTTGGAGAGGCAGGCCATTTCAGGTTTTTAGGGGGAATCTTGCTGGCGGAGATAATGTTGGCCTGGGGATTATTTTTGATCAGCTTGCCCAGCAACCGATCACTGTTGCCATCCCCATAAGCCCAGGCACTATCGAAGAAATTGCACCCCATCTCGAGGGACGCTTGCAGGGTTTCGAGCGACTGCCTGTCATCGGAGCCCGTCCAGCCGCTCATCCCCCACAAGCCATGACCAATCTCACTCACCTGGAGATTCGTTCTGCCGAACTTTCTGTACCTCACTATTGCTCCTTTTCCCAGCCTGTGACTGCTTCGGAATAAATTTCACGGATATTAACACAGCCAATCAGCATACAAATGGGCCCATACACCGCTCTTTATAGGCCGGAGTAAAGTTAAGGACCTGCCCAATTCCAAACAGGCAGGTCCTGTGGATTAAATCATAAAGCTAACTAAGTATGCATTTCGTTCAGTCTGCCATACTCCTTGCGAGTTTTGACCAACACTTTTGTATAGTACTGGTTATAGGTGCAGCACCCAATCGGTTGCTGGCGGATGAGCAGCTCCAGGCAGTTATCGCAGGTGGTGCAGTAATTGATCTCCTTCTCGCGACCTTCGCGCAGCTTCAAAGGCAGCAGCGGGTCGGCTAGAGACTGCCTGCCGAGGCCGATCATATCCGTGTAACCCTTGACTATATTTTGGGCACCATAGGCGAGCAAGGCGCTGTCTTTATGGCTCACAGCTGCCAGCTTGCTCCTGCCTTTGCCGAACACCGAATAATTCGAGCCGATCACAACGGTTTCCTGCTTAAGATTTTCTCTTAATACTTTGGCAAAGTACTGATGCAAATAGGCAAAATAGGGATGGTCTTTATCGGCTTGGGTGAGGCTGATGGTGATCGATGGGCTGCCGGCAGATTGGACGAAATATTGAGCCCCACGTTCCTCCAGGCCTTTAACCAGGTCAATCGGTTCGGTCAGGTCGATCACCGGCGTGTCGGGCCCGGCGGTGCCGAACCCACCAGGGAAACCTTCCCAGATGGAAATCTTCGAACCAATGAGGAAGTTTTTATCGGGCACAGCCTTCTGGATGCGCTCGTACAGGTCAAAGGCGAACTGGCGCCGGTTCTCCCACTTGCCGCCGTATTTCCATTTACGGGTATTATAGGGCCTTAGGATTTGCGACCCAAGGTAGCCATGACAGAACTTCATATCGATGCCATCGGCGCCCGAGTCGTAGGTGATCTTGGCTGCCAGGATAAAATCATCCATGATCTTTTCAAATTCGTCTTCAGTGAATACCTCGGCATTGAAACCTGGAAGTGGTTTTACCGCTAATCGTTTTGAAAATTCAGGGTTGCTCAGCTCGCCAGAGTGGGTCAGCTGGTAAATGAAAATGGTCTTCGGGTTCACTTCCCGTAAGCGCCTGACGAAATTGGTTAACGCGGGCAGGTTCTGGGGCATGATGAACAATTGGTTCAGTCGTCCGCGGTTCTTATCGGTGATGGTGATCGCTTCCAGGCATACCATACCGGCTTCACCCCTGAACAGGTTCTCATAACGCGCATAGGTCAGGTCGGTAGGATTGCCCTCAGCGTCTGCATCGGTGCACTCCATGGGTTGGCTGAAAAATCGGTTCTCGCATGTGCGTGTGCCGATCTTGATGGGTGAAAGCAGGATCTCTCTCGGTTCCATTGGCAGTTACCTCCAGTAAGAAATTAACAATTTTGGTTTACAGCTTCCATTAAATACCGGTAATCATTATCTGCTTATAATTTTTCACAGAATTCAAGCGTCACCCCGTTCGGATCTAGGAACAACAAAACCCTGGCTCCCAGGTTGGGCAGGTCACAGGTCGGCAAGGTGATGTCCACGCCGGCGAGGCGTAGGAGTCTTTCGTGCTCGGCGACGTCCTGCACCTGGAATGCGATATGCCTGAGACCCACAACGTTTTCATCCCGGGGAACAGTCTGGTTTTTGCCGTGGTAATCAAACAGCTCCAGGCGGGCACCCCCGGGGAGGCCAAAATAGGTGATGTCAAACTCACCACAATCCACGGTCTGCAGCTGCTGAAAGCCCAGGAGGTGGGAATAGAAATGAATGGATTCCTGGATATCGGTTACGTTGATGGCAACGTGATCGATCTGATTGATCTTCAACGGGGTATCTCCATTCCTCCTACGCGTTACTGCAGCGACATCCCCACTACATCGCTTCCCGCTGGCTGATGTCAGGTGAGACGAAGACCTTGAACAGGCTCGGGTCGCGGCGCAGCTCGTGCAGCGCCCAATCCAGGTCTTCCAGCGGGATCTTCATCGAGAACAGCGGCTTGGGATCGATGCGACCATTGGAGATGAGCGTCATCGCGTCCGGCCAATCCGCGCCCACACCGGCGCACGAGCCGGTGACTTTCTTCTCGCCCAGCACAAATTCAAATGGGCGTATCTCCATCGTGTCCTGCTCGCCAACGATACCGAATGAAGAGAGTTTTCCACCTCGACGGAGCATGGCAAACGCCTGCTCGTAGGTTTTCACCGTGCCGACGGCCTCTATGACGTAATCGGCACCCCGACCCCCGGTGAGGCGCATGACCTCCGCCACCGGGTCGGCCACATCATCGATATGGATAGCATAATCGGCGCCCATATCCTTGGCGATTTTCAATCGTTTGCGGTTATCGCCAAAGATGATCACCGGGGCGCAGGCCCGCAGCACTGCCATGCGGGCATGCAAGACGCCCAAGCCGCAGCCGATGATGGCAACGCTGCTGCCCAGGCGGGCATCCATGGCTTTGGCGGCGTGGATCACGCACGAAACCGGCTCGATGAAAGCACCTTCCTCGAAGCTCAGGTTCTCAGGCAGCTTGTGCACCTGGGCGGCGGGGGCTTTAACGTACTCAGCAAATGTGCCATCCGTGTGGATACCCAGCTGGGTAAAACTATCACACAGCAGTTTTTCGCCGCGCAGGCAGTAGAAGCATGAGCCGCAGCTCATGTTAATGTCCGCGGTCACCCGGTCGCCTTCCTTCAAATCCCTGGCGTTCTTGCCGAGTTTGGCAATCACACCCGAAAATTCATGCCCGGGGATCATCGGCAATTTATCGGCTGAATACCAGCCGTTGTAAATACTCCAGTCGGTGCCACAGATCCCGGTGTACATCACTTTAATCAGCACATCATTATCACCAATCTCAGGGACGGGCACTTCCTTAACCTTGATCTGACCCACCTTCTCAAAGACTGCTGCTTTCATCATATTTGCCATAACGTTCACTCCTTGTCCAGTATATCTGCGATCATTGGAACAAAACGTCGTTCCGGCCTTCGTAGGGTTTTTCGATCATCAGGGGTTTCAAATACGCGATCGTCTTGGTGATGCCGTCGTTGCGGCTCATGGTTACATCTTCATGCTCGTACGACATCACGTAATTGTAGCCAATCAGGGATAGCTCGGTGATCACTTTCTTCCATGGCACAGAGCCCCAGCCGGGGATGCGGAAGCGGAAACCACGCCCGAGGCGCTGCCAGTCGCCCTGAGGGATCACGCCCGAGCGCTTTACATTGTGAACCACAACTTCACCGTCCTTGGCGTGTACGTGGAAGATTTTACCGGCGAGGGCGTCGATGAAGTTCTCCACATCGATGCCGAGATAGATGAGGTTGGCAGGGTCGAAGTTAAACCCAAACTCCTTGCGCCCGCCCATTAGCTCAACCGCTCGCAGGGCGGTTTCAATATTATATACAAGCTCATTGGGATGTGGTTCGTGGGCAAATTTTACCCCATATTCACCGAATTTATCCAGGATTTTCCCCCAACGTTCGACGAATTCTACTTCCATTTCAGCCCAACCCTTCGAGTAAGGCCAGGGGAAAAAGCGGCCGAAGTTCTCGCAGCCAATGAAGCCGGTGACCACCGGGACTTCAAGCGCATTGGCAGCCTGGGCGGTCTTGATCATTCGCTCGGTGCCGAACTTGATCTTCTCTTCCTTGGTGCCTTTGAAGATTGCGTCGGTGTCCTTGCCATACGGGCCAAGTACAATCTGACCTTCCGGGTGATTGGCGAGGGCGGAGATGATCAGGCCATACGATTGGACCAGCTTTTTCAGCTCAGCAGCATGGTTACCTTTGACAACCTGCTCAATATCCAGGTGCGGGTTATTGGCGAAGGCTGGCATTTCCACCGCCTGGTAGCCCAAACCCGAGGCCAGCTTGAAAACCTCTTCGATCTGCATATCTAGAAATGTGGCGGTAAACAAACCGATTTTCATATGATTTTTCCTTTCGAGAAGTAATTTAGATTGATTACGCTGAAATTCTGATCAGATGGAAGAAAGTTGTTGGTATGTGATCCTCCAGGGCGAGATTTCCGGACTTATTTTAAGATCCTATAAATCAATTTCCTGCAACGCATCGCTGATTCTTGCCTGGTATTCAGCGGCCCGCTCAAAAACCGGCAACAGCTTTTCATATTTACGGGTGTTATCCACATCCGGCTCAACCACTTCGACAATTTTATGGATCGTGTCGATTTTTTCAAAATTCTGCCACAGCCCGCAGCCTACCGCGGCGATGGCAGCCGCCCCTAGTGCAGCCGCGTCCTGGTCGATGTTGGTTTTGAGGATGCGCGTGTTGAACACGTCGGCGAAGATACCCAGGTAGAAACGGCTACGGGCGCCCCCACCTACAAAGAGGATTTCATCTTCAAGATGAGTATACTTGCGTAGCAAGTCCAGGCGCAGGCGCAGGTTCATGGCAATGCCCTCCATCGCCGAGCGGATGAGCTCAGGCTTACCGTGCTTGAGATCCAGGCCGATGTACGCCCCACGCAGATGTACGCTGGGGTCCTGAGAGGTGCCCCCCGCCAGGCTGGGGTTGAACAGTAGCTTGTTCGAGCCCACCGGTGCTTTTTCGGCCACCCGGTTCATCAGTGCATAAACATCCCTATCCCCGGCATCGGCTTCAGCGACCAGATCCGGGCAGATATTATCCTTCACCCAGGCATAAGACGTCCCGGCGGAAAAAATGCTGACAGCGGAAGTGAACAGTTTCGGCACCACGTGGGTGAAGACGTAGGGCTTATACTGCCGGTCTAATACCGGCTGCCCGGATGAAACTGCGATCCAGGCTGAGGAGCCCAGTGAGGTGTACACCCGCCCATCCTGGATGTTCCTGGCACCCAAAGCCATGCACGAGTTATCTACCCCGCCGCACACCACCTGCACCTGGTCACCCAACCCCAGCTGGCGGGCGATACCCGGAGCAAGTGTTCCGAGGATGTGCGTCGAGGGGACGATATCCGGCCACACTCGCTCCGGGATGCCGCTGGCAGCGATGAACTCCGGAGAATACTTCCAGCCCGTTAAGTCGTAGATCCCGGTGCCGGAAGCATAGGAATGATCTGTAGCGAATATCCCTGTAAGGCGGTAGTTAATATAATCTTTGGTACCAAGGATCTTAAATACATTCTTCCACATTTGGGGCTCGTGGCGCTGGTACCACATCACTTTGAAGACCGTGTAGCAGGCAGCGGGGAAGCCATTGCCGGTGGTCAGGTACCACTCGTCTGGGTCAACCCTGGTGAAGAATTCGACGGCTTCCTTCTGGGCGCGGATATCTGACCAAATGGGGGTTTCCTCGCGCAGCAGGCTGCCATCTTCGTCCACCGGAACCGCACCAAGGCTGTGCCCCGAGATGCCGATACACACAATATCATTTTTATCCACCCGGCTGTTTTCCAGTAGTGTCCGCGTGCACTCCACCACGGCGTTCCACCAATCCAGGGGTCGCTGCTCATGCCACCCCACCTGCGGATATTGGGTGGTGTATGCGACGAAGGCACTTGTCAGGCAATTTCCGTCTGCATCGTACAGGACGGCTTTATTTCCGCCGGTACCAAGGTCAAAGGAGATGATTTTCTGGTTCGTCATATTCCACTAAAGACTAAGCTGAAGGTACGTCCACAGCAGAGCCCAGTGCCAGGCACTGCTCCACAATTTGGATGCCACTTTTCAAGTTCACACCGAAGCGCCGTGCGCCGGCAGCATACATTTCGAGCAGTGTATCCAGGCTGCGGATGCCTCCGGAGGCTTTGATCTTAATCTTATTTCCCACCAGCGATTTAACCAGGCGCACGTCCTGGACGGTGGTACCCCGCTCCGCCCAACCGGTGCCTGTTTTGATGAACGCAGCCCCGGCAGCCAAGCAAATAGTGCATGCCTGGGCGGTTTCTTCGGCCGTCAAGACCATGATTTCTATGATCACCTTAACCGGGATGGGATGGACGGTGTCGATGACCGCCCTCACATCCTGCTCCACTTCTTCCAGCTCACCCGAGCGAAGTTTACCGATATTCATCACCATATCGACTTCATCGCAGCCTGCGGTAACCAGCTCCTTGGCCTGGGCGATCTTGAGCGAAGTGGAATCGGAGCCGGTGGGGAAACTCACGTTACCCACCAGGAAGACGCCCGCTGATCCTTGCAACAGCTGTTTGGCGTAGGGAATGTAGCACTGCAAAACGGATACGTGACCGAAACCATACCTGCCCGCCGCCTGCACCATGGCCTCGATATCAGCCCTGGATGAAGATGTCCGCACACATGAAAGGTCGATCATCCTGGCGATCTCTCCGGCGCTCAACTTCATTTCCGATGCACCATGAATAGCATTCAAAGCGTCGCCTCCAAGATTTCCACAGCGTCCAGGATGCATTTCCGGCAGGTGGTCTTGAACAATCCCAATTCGACCACCTTAGCCCGTTCGACAGGGTCCATCAAGTCATAACCGATCAATTCGCGGCAGTAGATCGAGCCATTCCGCCGTTTGAATTTGGCTGCCACTTCAGCCACCAGGCGATAAGTGGTTTCAGTCTCGCTGCCGTAGCGGGTGCCGTCGGTATTCTCCTTGCCATACTTCAGCCCGATGACCATGAAGGCGCCGGTGAGCGCACCACAGACTTCACACATGCGGCCCATCCCTGAGCCGAAGCCGGTTGCCAATTTCAATGCCAACCGTTCTTCCAGCCCGAACTCACCGGCGTAGGATGCCAGAACAGCCTGAGCGCAGCCGAAACCACGTTCGTGATACTGCGCGGCAAGATCTCCTTTATGCAAATTACGATCCACTTTATTTTCCTCTAACCGTTGATGCAGCCAGGTTCATTTGATCGAATAAGGCAGGAGTGAGATCAAAGTGTAAAACCTGAGCGACAACCTGCGTCCAACCGTGCACAAAATACAGCCAGCCATCCTCCACCTTCACCTGGCGACTCTCGACCTGTGCCAGGGATTGGTGCAGAAAATCCAATTCACCACGATAGTTGAATTCCCAGGCGATGCTGTGCTGGGGGAATTTGCCCCGCCAGGTGACCGGTGAGCCGGGAGTGTCTTTACCCATCCCGGTGGCGTTGATGATGATGCTGTGGGGAGGGAAAGCCTCCATGATCCTGTCATTCACCAGGGGGTCAGAGTTGCAGATGTATTCAATTTCTATATCGGTATGCAACCCTCCCACCATTTCACTGGCGTGGTCCAACCGCCCTTGCGAGCGGTTCACGAAAGTGAATTTATCCGGT
>JBGOYO010000031.1:0-13303 GCA_041479715.1 Anaerolineae bacterium | reverse complement strand
TCCTGGAGACCAGATACCTCAGCTGCGATGCCTTCAGTGACATCACCGTTACCATTGTAGTCAACCAGGGAGCCGTTCATACGAATATTGACCAGATCCTCGACTGAGGCGACGTTGGTATGGCACTCTTTACAGGTGTCGATCTTGATTTCCAAGGTGTGCTGATCGTGGCAGTCGATGCAGGTGTTAAGGCCACCGGCATGTTGGAACTTGCCATCGTACTCATTCCCGGCATATTGGTAGCCACCTGCGGCGACACTACCATATTGAGTTGCAGCGGCAGTAAAGTAATGCATATTGATGAAACTCAATTTGTCACTGACAGTATCGAGTGTATCCGTTAGGGCATTGGTGGCGATAGCTTGATCGACGGTGGAGCCGGAGGCTCGACCCTGGTGGCAGACCATACAGCGAGCTTCCGGACCGAGATTATTAACGACTGCACCGGAGGGGAAGGTGACCGTATCGAGGGCCACGGTAGCTGCATTATGGCATGCTTCGCAGGTGATGCCGTTGCTGACCGGCTGGGTTTTATCAACTACGCCAGTGGCCGAGCCATCAGCACCCAGGAAATCCAGGTAACCTGTGGGGGTATGGCATTTTGCACAGCTTGTGGGAACTTCCTGTGGATCGGCCGTATCCCAATGGCGGAAGGCTTGAGCTGTTGAATCTGCATGACCGGATCCAGCCCATGCCGCCTCAATTTCTGGCACGAGAACCACTGGAGTCGGGACAGGTGCTTGAGTCGGGCAGGGTGCCGAAGTTGGTATGGCAGGACATGCCTGGACGGTTGGCACTACGGTTGGGGGGGTCGTTGGGGACGAACAAGCTGCGATGGCAAGGGCCAGGCCAATCAACAGCAACCCAACAAACAGATATTTCTTGTAATTCATAGATTTCTCCTCATGAGGGAATCGTACTATTTACAACGGACAAGGTTTGGTAGATTAGTATTTTATTGTGTATATTATTCCTCCTTCGGCGAAAGCCCATACGCTGTTTCCTTTAGGGGTACCTAATTAGCTCGTAATTTCAAGCTAAATACACCATTAATAATAGGTTGAACACCCTATATAATTCTACCACATAATTAGTGTAATATGAGTAGATTGTATGAAAATTCGCAATTGAAGTGGAATGGAATTTTAAGCGTAGTGTACTACCTGAGTAAATAAAAACCTTGCGCCGGGGGGATTATAACTCTGTATGGTGCAAGGTGAAATAATAAATACTGAATGTAAACTTTAATCAGGATGCTTGGTTTCCTCAGCCTTGTTGGCACTTTGGGCGAAGAGGTAGATGGTCAGAAGCACGATCATGCCGATCACCATGCCGGCGATCTCCGGCCAGCGGGCAGAAAATTCAATGAACAGGCCACGCCCACCGACTGTGATATTGCGGCTAAATTCACTGATTGCGCGGCTGATGATGGTGAGATTTTCGGTGAGGAACGCTACCCCGAGCAGCGCCAGCACAGTAAACGGAAGAGCGATCACCAGCGTCCAAAAAGCTGCTGTAAATTGTACCCTGCGCATAGCTGCCTCCTCAAACGAATAAAGCGACCTGATTGACTTTCGCCCTTATCATAAGTAATCGCATGCCTTCCGTCAATAGGGGCAGCGTGGGATTTATTAATAGTGTATGAATACTAGGTCAGGCTGCAATCAAACCCTTTCGAATGGCGTATTTGACCAGTTCACTGCGTGAGTGGAGGGAAAGCTTGCGCATCAGGTTCTCACGGTGGCGCGCGACGGTGTGCTTGCTGATCTGCAACCTTTCACCAATTTCATCGTTACTTAACCCCTCGGCAAGCAATCCCAACACTTCCTGCTCACGGGTGGTCAGACCGTCCAACGAGGCTTTCTCACCATCCTGCGCTGGACGACTGAGAAAATCGGCGACCAGGGCTTTGGCTAAAGAGGGATAGATATAAATCTCACCAGCAAATGCGGCGCGGATTGAGGTGATCAGGTCTTCAGGGGCAGCTCGCTTCGGGACGTAGCCAGAAGCCCCGGCCTGCAGCATTTCAAAAAAGTATTGCTCATCCTCGTGAATGGTTAAAGCCACCACGGCGATATCAGGGAATGCTTCCTTGATTAACCGTGTCGCTTCGATGCCCGAGATGTCTGGCAGGGTAATATCCATCACGATTACATTTGGAGAGAGCTCCTTGGCCATTTCCAGCGCTTGTAGACCGCTGTCGGCTTCGCCGACTATCTTCATATCCGGCTGACCCTCGAGCAGCATGCGGAGCCCGGTCCGTACCACTTGATGATCGTCAACGAGTAAAAGATTAATATCATTCATGATTAGTCTCTCCGATAATGGGTACATTCACCTCAATGAGGGTGCCTTTTCCTGGAACCGAAAAAATATTGCATGTGCCGCCCACCAACGCGGCGCGTTCAACCATCCCCAATAATCCCCAAGCTGTTGGTTTGCCAGGTTTTTTTTTCAAAACCACGTCGGTATTAAAACCCTGACCATTATCCTCCACTCGGAGATAAATATTAGCATTTGAATAATCGAGCGTTAGATCGATGACGGTGGCATTGGCATGCCGAACGACATTCGTGATGGCTTCCTGGGCAATCCTGAAGACGACAGACCTGATATCCGAGGACAACTGAGGCTTGGCTCCGTGATTAACAATATTAACAGTTATCCCAGTGCGAGAGTTGATATCACTGGCATACCAGCGTAATGCAGCAAGCAAACCCAGGTCATCCAGCTGGGGAGGATGGAGACCAGAGACCATGCGTTGCAGCTCCTCGACCCCATCCATGGCGAGCTTTTCAAGCTGGTTGGCTTGTTCAATTGCCCGGGTGCGGTTGGTAGAGATGGTCTCTGACATACCGCGTAGACCCATTCCCAACGCAGTCAACGTCTGACCGGTTTCATCATGCAGCTCGCGGGCGATGCGCTGCCTTTCAGACTCTTGGGCAATGACCGTCCGGTGAAGGAGCTCGGCTTTTAATGCATCCAGGCGTTCCTGCTCAGCCACTTGATCATCATGCAGCTCTTTAATACGCTGATTGCTTTCCACCTGGAAGGCACGGAGAGAACGGGTGATAAAAACTGCGGCCATGGTTGCGCAACCAGCTCGAAATACCTGGACAGGAAAACCAAATGTTCGGATGAATAGATCAGAGTTGATAAACCCGGATGGGAAGATGATGCTGGCGCTGGAGAAGAATTGGGCAAACCCGTACAAACCAAATGCGACCGCGGCGAGCAGGACATCACGACCGATCCCGGGCATATCTAGCTTGATGAATCTACGGCGCTGAAGGATGAGACCCCAGACCGTGAGAGTAACCCCCGGGATGGCTAATGCATAGCGGGTGTAAACATCGGCGGCAACGGCGCGGGTTTGGGCTGCGGATTGATTGAAAAGCACACCAAGCAATCCGATCACCCAAATGGCAGAGATGACAGATAACATGCCTATATACAGTGTACGCTTTTCAACACCCGTGATCAGGCGAGCCCCAAAAGCAATCAGAAACAGAAATGAGACTGCCAGGGCAATCAGGCGGATAGGTAAAACCCAGCTGGGAGTAGATAATCCGGTGATTTGAGTGCGCATGATCAGGAACATCTCGAGCCACTCGTGGCACCCATGGATCAATCCAAACCAAATCAATGGGCGAAGGGCACGCGCAAAATCAAGCTTCGAGGAATGTCCAGATTCAAGGAGGATAGCCAGTCCCATGACAAAGAAGGACAGTCCATAAAAAAAGTAGACGAGAATGATATTGCGTGTAAAGAAATCAGCCATTGTTCCTAAATCTTTGAGCTATTTTTCAGGAGCATCTGCCGCAATCCAATCCAGGATGATTTTTATGATATCGTCGGGCAGCTCCCCGGTGGGAGGCATGATGCCCCCGATCTTGGAGGTGCCCTGGAGTTTTTGAGCCAGGAGGCTGTTGGTTGAATCACCCGGGATCACTACCGGGCCATGATCTCCGGTGGTCATCACCGCCTGGTATCTCGTGCTGTCCCAGCCGCCCTGATTGCCGTGGCACATCTTACAATACTGCTGAAAGATGGGTAACACATCCGCGGTAAAGGTTGGGTTAGTGGGAGCTGGCTGAGGGGTTAGAGTTGTTTGTGGTGACGATGGCGGCGGGAACGTGCGGATCAAGGCGACCAAATCACTCATCTGTTGGTCTGTCAGTATTGAACCAAAAGCCAGCATATCGGTGTTGGAAATCCCCTGGCTGATCACAGCCGAGATTTCCTGGTCGGTATCGTCAGAAAGGCCGTTTAGTGGGGGTCCGACGGAGGTGCCGACCCCATTCTCTCCGTGACATTGCGCGCAGATCTTGGTATAGATTTCTGACGCCGTCATGGATAGGGTGGGGAGAGTAAACTGCGGCGGTGTGGTTACGGGAGGATTTGCCTGCCAGGAGCGCAGATAGGCGACGATCGAATTGATCTGGTCGTCGTCCAGACTACCGCCATTGGCTGAGCCGAAGGGGGACATGCCTTTGTCAGGCTGCCCCTGCGAGATAATCTGGAACAGGGTGGTGTCGTCGTGGGTACCGACGAAATTTGCAGTACCGATGGGAGGAATGATCTGAGTGGGCTGTGAGGGGTTCGGGCCGCCTTCACCTAAATCACCATGACAGACGGCGCAATTTTGCTCGAATAAGGTTTGCCCGCGCTGAACGGAGGTGCCCTGAGCAGAATTGACCACGTAGCTCACCAATGCATCGATTTGTGCCTGGGTTAAGACATTTCCCCAGACAGGCATGGTCTGATGGGCACCACCCGTAGAGATGATTTGGCGAGCCTCATCTACGCTGGCAGCTGGCGGAATTTGTGATCCATGACATTGAGAGCAGTATTGCCTGAATAAATCCGGTGCAGCTGGCTCTGAGGGAGGATCGACAACGAAATTTGCCAGGGTATCAATCTGGGTGGGGGTAAGCGTGCCCTGCCATGCCGGCATGGTGACATGCTGCCCACCCTGGACGATGGTCTGCCGCAGCTGGGCCTCATCTCCGGAGTAGGAAACCGACTGTCCGTGGCAAGAGGAACAGTAAATCGTAAATAGTCGTTGACCATCGGGGGCGATCAGGAAATTCAACAGCGTAGTTTTCTCTTCCGAGGTCAGATTCGTCGACCAATCAGCTGTGGATAGACCGGCATGAGGAGAGAAACTAGTCCCTTGGTCGATTGAATTTTTAAGGTCTAACGGATTGCCACCCACCAGGTCATCTACTTTATGACAAGAACCGCAATTCGTATTGAAGAGCTGACTGCCACCTGGAGAGAGGACGAATCCGGCAAGCTCATCGATCTGGTTTGTGGAAAGGTCACCATTCCAGGCAGGCATGCCGGCATGAGAACCCTGAGCTATTAAGGTATGGAGATTCGTCCCTGGTGGGACTGTAATGGAAGCACCATGGCAGGGAGCACAATTTTGAGTGTACAGCAGGGCAACCGGATCTCCTTGTGAAGCCTGGACAGGAGGCGGTGCTTCACGGACTGCAAGAATGGTGAGGGTCACTATCCCGACTACCATCAACAGTGTGACCCCGGTGACAATCGGCCGGTCGCGGAAATGGCGCCTGGTGGAGCGATCCAGTAGAGGCAAGAAAAAGAGCACAAGGATCACGATCAGGGGTATCAGCACTACACCCACTACTTCAAGCTTGCCTGGAAAATATTTCAACAGCTGGAACAAGAATAAGAAGTACCACTCGGGGCGAGGTGTATAGGTGGTATCGGCAGGATTAGCACGCGCTTCCAGGGGAGCGCCAACTAAGTACGCCAGACCGACCAGGATCAGGAAAATGATAAAAGCGACTACTACATCTTTAAATATTATATTTGGGTAAAAAGGAACACCCTTCTCTTTTTCTTCGTGATATTTATCAAGATATTCCTGCTTTTCTTTCTCATTCATGGCTCACTTCCCTCTCTGTGGCACAGCGCTGATGCCAATTTTGATCACCAGGTAAAGATGGATCCCGATGAGGAGGATCAGTAAGGTGGGGAGCACCCACACGTGCACCCCAAAGAAGCGAACCAGAGTGACTGCCGTGATCTCGGAGCCACCCCGGATGATGCGGAGCAGGTAGTCGCCGATCAAAGGTGGCGTCCCAGCAATGCGGGTGCCGACGGTTGTTGCCCAGAAAGATTTTTGATCCCATGGTAAGAGGTAGCCGGTAAAACCAAACCCAATCACTACCAGTAGCAAGCTAACGCCGGTAAACCAGGTGACTTCACGCGGAAATTTATATGCCCCGTAAATGATGACCCTGAGCATATGAATTACCACCACGACGATCATCAAGCTGGCGCCCCAGTGGTGGAGACCGCGTACCAACCAGCCTAATGGGACCTGGGTAGTTATATATTGAACGCTGTCATAGGCATGGTCTGGGGTTGGAACGTAATACAGGGTAAGAAGGATGCCGGTTATCCCCTGGTTAAGTGCAAGGAATAATGAGGCGCTCCCAAGGGTGAACCACCAATTTACCTTCGGAACTTTTCGGAGAAAGATCGCCTCCCAGATCTGCCGAATGGAGGTGCGTTCATCAAGCCAGTGAGTGAATTTCGCAAGCATATTAACCTCCAACCAGGACGTATAGTTGATCATTCTCAACCTTGACATCATAGCGGTCGAGTGGGCGGGGAGGCGGTCCGGAAACAACATTACCTAACTTGTCAAATACGCCATTATGACAAGGGCAGGCGAACTGCTCCTGCTGGTCGATCCAGCGGATATGGCAGCCTAAATGGGTGCAGATATTTGACATGGCGATATACGTGCGTCCATCGTTGGAGAGGACGTAAACAGAGACCTCCTCGGTATTCGAAATCCAACCAGTTTGGGTTTCGATGGTGAAGGTGAAAAGGGTAGGTATACCCAGCTCTACTTTGGAGGTTGGACCCAGGCGCATCCAAGCCTGAGCTTGCTGAGTCTTTAAAGAGGGTTTAACTACATAGGCAATTGCAGCCACTACGTATCCGAGACCGATAAATCCCCCAATTCCCCAGATGGCTGCTTGCATAAAATTGCGCCGGCTGAGCTGATTCGGTTCACCCATATGACCTCCTTTGGCTTAGGGGGGCGAAAATTTTATTTTTCTGGTGCTCCAGCATTAATCCAATCGATGACGAGTGCAAGTTCCTCAGGGGATAACTGACCGAAATGGGGCGTGGAGCCTGATTGCTTTTGAACGAGCGGGCTGCCGGCGGTATCTCCGGGGATGATGACAGGACCATTCACCGAACCTTTTATCGCGGTCTGGTAGTTGGTCAAGTTCAAACCCTGGATGCCTTCCTCACCATGGCATGCCCCGCATCGGGATCTGAACAGTGGTCCAATCGTCGCATCATATGTCAGAGGACCACTCAGATTCAATGGAGATGGAGTTGGAGTAGGCGGTAAGGTTGACAAAATCGTCTCACGCAGCACGGGAGCATCGAGACCAGCATATTTCCAGTTTATGCCATGGCAGGCGCTGTTAGAGCAGAAGGAAGAATTGTCGGTGCCACCTGGGTTGCCGGTGGTATGACAATCTTTGCAGGTGTCGTTGAAGACCTGATTATGCATCGCGATCCAGTTGGCGTTCAGGTGCGACTGAGGTTCGGGACCGCGTGGGATCTCGACATTGGCGACAAAATCGGCGGGACCGGCAACTTCAGGAATGGTGTGGCAAAGATTGCATTCCAGGCGCACGGCTTGCTGTTTAGAATCCATGTGTTTTCCATCATGGCATCGGAAACAGCCGGCGAAATTCAGGTGGCCGACATTATTGGGATGGGTGTTCCAATCTGATAATTGGTCCAAATTGACCGAATCGATATACATGGTCTGGATATACGAAATAGCATTTTGAACAGCTGGCTGATTGGCGGCATAGTACTCCGGATAATAAGCCTGGTAATAATTGAATAAACCGTAGATGCCATTCAAACCTTCCTGCTGGGATGTGTAGGTTGCGCTAAGGACCTCGATTCCTTTCTTCCGGATTTCAGGGATGGTTTTATCAATAAATCCACGTGCCAAGGCAGCATCAATTTGATCGGCAGGCATGGGCACGAGGTGTGTGATGCGATTATGGCAGGTGACACAGTCCATCTCTTTCATGTCGGCTTCGGTGATATTTGCAGGATTGAAGTTAGAGGCGATATCGGTATATTCGGTATATGTGCCATCGGTGTTGTAGACCCGGATGTAGGGGATATTTTGCTGTAATCCGTCGGTGGCATAATACATCACTTTATTTTCAACGTGCCAGTGAATACCCTTGCCAAGCCCCTGACGGGTAGTGCCGCCGCCGGTTTTCAAGCTCAGGAAGATACTGTAGGGGGTATTATTAATATCACTCTGGAAAGTCTTGTTCTCGTGCAGACTGTCATCTGAAAATTTATCAGGATTGTGACATTTCTCGCATGTATCACGAGCGGGACGCATGTTGCTGGCATAGATTGGGTAGGTATAATTATGAAACACAGTATTGATAACGTGGCTCAAGTCTCCAGCCTTGCGGGTGATCTGGGTGGCGATAAACCCGCGACCGATGTGACATTCCGTACAATCTACGCGGGCGTGAGGCGAGGCGAGATAGGCGGTATATTCAGGAGGCATGGTGTGGCAGGAGGTGCCGCAGAACTGGGGGCTGTTGGTGTATTGCCAGCCATATGCAGCCCCGATAAGGACGAGGATGGTCAAAACGCCCAGGAGTGCGTATGGGAGTACCCTCAACCAGGTCTTCGTACCTTCGGGAGGGAAGAAGAAATTATGCAATGCAGTGCCCAGGCGTTTGAAAAATTTTCTCATATGTTGTACTCCATTTATTTCTCTGGTGCTCCAGCCATGATCCAGGCGATCACCTGGTTAAGCTCATCGATCGTTAGCTGCCCCGGGTGATTGCCTGCGGATTGCTTCTGGACCAGGATACTTTGATCTGGATTGCCAGGGACGATGGCAGGACCTGAATCACCACCCTTGAGCGCATCCTGATAGGTGGAAAGGCTCAACCCACTGACTTTGGTCACACCATGACACGAGCTGCAGCGGTTCCTGAACAATCCTGTGAAGTAGCCATCCCAGGTCATGGCGCCCACTTCGGCACCCGGGGTTAGAGTTGGCGGGGGTGTGGGGGATGGCCGAGGTGTAGGTGTCACTGGCACGTAGACGAGGGCAGTTTCGCCCTGGGGGACAGTGGTAATGGCAGTGACTTCAAATGTAGTGAATTTAATAATTCCGAAACCGAAGGCAAGAGTGAAAACAAGGGCAGCCGGGAAGTAGAACAGCTGACGGTTTCGAAGCTCCTTCTCGGTAGGTCGTTTATAAGCCTGCCCGGCATCTATCTGAGCGAGCTCGGCAGGATGCTCGTGTTTCATTTCGGTTCGGCTGAGCTTGCCATTGAGCATGCTTTTATTGAGATGCTTGATATGAACATGATAGAAATGCCATATTATGATGGCTAAAACTGCCATGATAGCCTCGGCACCATGGGCGGCCTTGGCGGCGGGGATAAATTCTCCGGGCAACAAGCGGGTGGTCGAGAGAGGATTCCACATCATGAAGCCGGTGATGCCCATAATGATGGTGCCCCAGACGACGGCCAGGTATTCCACTTTTTCAGCATAGTTATAACGACCGTAATAGCCACGATGTTTGCGGAGACCCAGGAAATATAAAATATCCTGGACCAAATGTTGAGCATCCTCGATTACAGGTAGCATCGTCCAGGTAACGCGCAGGACGAAGACCTTATATCCAATAACGAGAAGATGGTAGCCGCTTACGATCATCATGAGGATGGCGCTGTAATGGTGAATGATGCGGACCTGGTCAATTCCACCCAACACATAGATCAAGGAATCGGCGACCTGGTTGGATGAGAATTTTTGGATCAGGCCGGTAAAGCCCAATATCGTAAATGAGACCAGGAAGGCGATGTGTTCGATACGTGCCGAGATATTGAAGCGGGTGTAGGCTACCTTGTCATCAGAAGGAGGGGAATTCACGGATGTCTCCGTGATTGTCTTATCCATGGGTCACATCCCCGTCCGGTGGTTCACCCTGCTCACTTCGTTCGCTGGGTGCGCTAGGCTTGGTTTGTTCGCCCGGTTCATCCTGCTTGTCGTGCTCGTCGAGTTCGCTTCGCTCGCTTGATGCGCTACTCTCGTCCAGCTCACTTCGTTCGTCCAGCTCGCCTTGCTCGTCGGCTTCATTGGATTCACTGGACGTACTTGAAAAGCCCTGTACTGCCTCCGTGGCTGACTCAACGGGTGATGCAGACGGCACAACTACCTGGTCGGGTTGGGGAGGAGGTGAAGGTGGCTCAGCTTCAACGGGTGATGAGGTTGGTTTTTTCACGGGCCGGGTTTTAACATAAACTGAATGACCAACATCCATTCCAACCAGGACAACCATAAAGCCTAGGACCAGGGGGATAAAGATTTTGTAGAAAAGATTAACATAATAAACTGCAGCAAAATGATTGGGAGAAGGGATATAGTGCGACATCCAAGCAGTGGGGAAATTACTGGTGGCATCAGGATGGCAGACCTGGCAGCGAGCCAGGAGGTTCTGCTGCATATCAATGCCGGTTTTTGGATCGTCCACCCTGGAGATATCATGGACGCCATGGCAATCATAACAAACTGGTTTATTGGTCTGGGCATCCGGAGATTGTTTTTCGAACAGGGTCACGGTTGTGCCGTGAAAATCAGCCACATAGGTGTTCAATACATCAGTCGAAATGCCATACTTACCCATCAGCTCGGGGTTGGTGTGGCAGCCAGCACACAGCTGGGGTGATTTCAAGCGGAAAGCGGCGGTGGTTGGATTTCCGATATTATGTACGCCATGACAGTCGATGCAGGTAGGGACGTCTGTATTGCCTTGCTGCGTCAGAGCTGCGCCATGGACGCTGGTTTGGTACTTTTGATAGATGGCGTTATGGCATTTGGCACAGGTTGCAGGGATATTCAATCGTGCTTCGGGAAGGAGGGCATGGGTCTTCGGGTCTGTCCACTGCTGTACACTATGCGAGCCATGACAGTCGGCACAGACTGCTGCCTGACGCTGACCTGATGCCTGGGCAGCTGCATGAACACTATCCATGGTCAGGTTGTATTGACCTGAATGGCAGCGGTCGCAAACGCCGGTCAGCTGCAAAGTAACATCACGCAGATCGGTAGCGGTGAATTTGGGATGAGGGTACGCACCCAGGTTGGTATGGCATTGAACGCAGGCGTAACCTTCTTTACCGTGGATGGAAGATGCATAGGTAGTTGGATCAACGTACAGATCGAGCACATCCCCATTCGCAAGGGTCTTGGTCAGCCCCGGTTTGCCATGACATTCCAGGCACGTCTCATTGCTCACGGTGGGAGAGGTGCTTGATGAAGTGGGTAAAGCTTGTGGAAGAATGCTGTTATTGGACGCTTCCGCCTCAGGTGCAGCTATGCCATTCGTGACGATGAAGACGGATGACAGGCAGAAGACAAAGAGCACGCCTATCAGGTAAAAGAAACGATGCCTGACAACAGACTTCATGACTTCGTCTCTCCCGGGCCCTGTTCGGGATGATCGATTTGAAGCAGGCGGTCATATTCAAGTGAGTGGTAAGCGCGCATATCGTCTTCATTAAGCCAGCCGGAGAAGATGCTCAGGTTAAGCCGCTCGAGATGGACGTGGTAGAAATGCCAGATGACGATGAAAATTGCTGTAGCAATGGCTTCTGTACTGTGGGCCATGATGGCACCCGGGATAACGCCGCCAGGTAAAATCCTGGTCACCGCCTCAGGGAACCACATGACATAGCCGGAGACGAGCATGATACCAATGGCAAAGAACAGGAACCAATAAGTGACTTTTTGCTCAAAGTTATATTTTCCATAAGCCGGTTTCTGCTTCTTGATAAACACCAGATATAGGAATGTGTTCCAGGCATCTTTGATATCCTGAATGGTGGGAAGCATATCTCCGGGGAGCTGCCGGCGGAAGATCAGATAAATCGCTTTGCCCAAATGATATAGAACCAGGGCAGTAAGAAGAAGCGCAGTCACATGGTGAATATCCTGGATGGTTTTTAATCTTTCGGGTGTGGAGATGATCGTCTGGCTCCACGTGGTGGTATTGTATTTCTGGGGTAGACCGGTCAATAGCTGTATGGCGATCGAGATGAGCAGGATGGCATGTTCCCAACGCTGGCTCAAACTAAAGCGGGGAAAAGTGCGGACAAGCTTGACACGGATGTCGGATGAAGATGAGGATGAGGTTGGTAAAGGCTTGCTGGTCATAAGCTCCTCCTCACTCGATCAACCATGAACCTTATAAATTGCAGAGCTACGTATAAGGCACATATCAACAGAACCGCGGGGGTGAAGATCGAGTAGAACGCATCAACGTAAAAGAGAAAAGGTGTCCGCTCCAGGCTGACCTTGTAATGTCCCGTCCAGGCACCGGTCCAGTTCGGACCGACCCCTGGGTGACACTTCTGGCAGGTGGCAAGCAGGTTCTTGGGGTTGACGGATGAATTCGGATCATCGGGCTTTAATATGTCGTGGATGCCATGGCAATCGGTGCAGACAGCTGAGTAGTGCTGAACTGTGGGCCAGCGTGCCTCATAAACAGAGACAACCACGCCGTGCCAGGAGAGGTTATACAAGCTGTACACATCTGCTGAAAGACCGTATTTAGCCATCATTTCAGCGTTAGCATGACAGGTGGCGCATAAATCAGGCTCCTCCACTCTAAATTGCTGGGTGGTAGGATTCTGGATGTTGTGCACGCCGTGACAGGTGGTGCACACAGGGACGTCGGGGTTGGATTCCTGTTCCAGGGCGTTGCCATGAACGCTGGACTGATACACGGAAAATTCCTGGGTATGGCAATTGCCACAGGTTGCAGGGATTAGAGTACGGGGCTCATTCGGGGATTTGATGTAATGCGAGCCATGACAATCGGTGCACACAGGTGCATTCAGGTTCCCGGCTTCAGCGGACTTGGCATGCATGCTATCCAGGGTCTTGGTATAGTTGTCAGGGTGGCATTTCTGGCAGGCCATATAATATTCCCTGGTAAGCTCACGTTTGGTTTGGTAATCGATCGCAGGGTGGGGGTAGGTGGTGATGCTGGTATGGCAGGCCTCGCACTCAATCCCATTGGGGCTGTGAACCGAGATTTTCAATTGATTTACGTCGACATACAGCGAGACTTCTTCGCCACTTGGGAGCGTCATTTTCAGATCGGGATTGGAATGGCAGCTCAAGCAATATTCTTCAGTCTGCTGCTCTGGCTCACTGGCTTTAGAGGGAGAAT
>JBGOYO010000030.1:0-13463 GCA_041479715.1 Anaerolineae bacterium | reverse complement strand
TACCCCCACCTGTGGGGGTAATTTAGTGGACCTGGCGGGATTCGAACCCGCGGCCTCTTCAGTGCGATTGAAGCGCGCTCCCAACTGCGCTACAGGCCCATAACGTATCAAAATTGTATCTTACCGCGCATCCACTGTCAAGCAGCACTGCATTTCTCAGACATAATTTTATAATCCGGGGGTCCGACAAATCCAATCCTCCCTCAATCCTGCTACTTTCTTCACTTTGCCAATCAAGCTATAATTCTGTGATGTTCAATTGGGAGAGGATATGACTATGCCGGATCAACAACAAATGAATAGCCAAATAGCTCGCCAGGCAAAACTCCAGAAAATCCTTAAATCTGCCGGGTTGGACAGCCTGATCCTCAACCCCGGCCCCAGCCTGGTCTACCTTACCGGTCTGCACTTCCATTTGTCAGAACGACCGGTGCTCGTATTTTTTACGCCCCTTGCTGAACCGGTTATCGTGCTGCCAGAACTGGAACAACAGAAGCTGCAGCACCTGCCTTATTCCATTCAGGCATTCCCCTATGGAGAAGACCCCTCCCAGTGGGGTGAAGTCTTCTTGGCTGCTGTACAGGCTGCCAGGTTGGGAAATTCAAATAACGGCGTCGAGCCGAGGCAGCTACGCTTGCTCGAATATCGTTTTCTGACCGATGCTGCCCCAAAAGCAGAATTTATTCCTGCACAGGACAGTATTTCAAGTTTGCGCATATATAAAGATGAGAGTGAATTATCAGCCATGCGGAAAGCCGTCGATATCGCTCAAAAAGCCTTAACCGCCACACTGCCCCAGGTGAAAATCGGCCTTACTGAGCGCGAGCTGGCGTCTGAGCTTACCCTGCAGCTATTCAACGCCGGTTGTGATCCGGAAATCCCCTTTGCACCCATCGTCTCTTCCGGTCCTAATTCAGCCAACCCCCATGCGGTTCCTTCAGACCGGAAGCTCGCTCTGGGTGATTTATTGGTCATCGATTGGGGGGCAAGCTCTCAGGGCTACTTCTCCGATATCACCCGCACCTTCGCCATCGGCAATCTCGATCCCGACTACACCCGCATCGGCACGATTGTCTTGGAAGCCAACACAGCCGGTCGTGAATCTGCTCATCCAGGCATCCCGGCTGAGGCCGTCGACCAGGCTGCTCGGTCTGTGATCGAGTCAGCTGGGTATGGGAAATACTTTACCCATCGCACCGGTCATGGTCTTGGGATGGAAGGTCATGAGGACCCATATATTCGGGCGGGAAATCTCCTCACCCTCGAACCGGGGATGACCTTCACCATTGAGCCTGGCATCTACCTGCCCGGCAGAAATGGCGTCCGCATTGAAGATGATGTCGCGATCACCCCAACCGGGTCTGAGTGCCTCACGAGTCTTCCGAGGGAAGTGAAGCAACTGGTCTGATTTCTATAAGCATATTTTTATATCAAGGAAGAGGAGAGGTAGACGATGATCATACCAACAGCAGAACCCTTCTTTTTCCCAGGAAGTCGGATTGGTTGTTTGCTGGTCCATGGCTTTACCGGCGCTCCCAAGGAAATGCGCTGGATGGGTGAGTATCTGAACAAACAAGGCTATACCGTATTGGGCGTCAGGCTGGCTGGTCATGCCACCCGTGTGGAAGACATGATGCGCATGCATTGGCAGGATTGGCTTGCCTCGGTCGAAGATGGATACTGCCTCCTCAACGGCTGCGTGGATCAGGTTTTCATCATCGGGTTATCCATGGGCGGCATCCTTTCTCTCCTTTTTTCGTCCCAGCGTCCTGTGTCTGGTGTGGTTGCCATGTCAACTCCATATGCATTACCTGATGATCCACGCTTGCCCTTTCTAAAAATCTTGTCCGGGATAGTGCCAAAGGTGAAAAAAGGGCCTCCAGACTGGCATAATCCCGACGCGGAAAAGGATCATGTCGACTATCCATATCATCCCACGCGTGGGATTGTTCAGCTGCGTGATCTGTTGTCTGAGATGCGGAAGGCGTTACCTTCGGTACGCGTTCCTGCGTTGATCATCCATTCCAGGCAGGATGGAGGAGTGCCGCCTAACAACGCTGAACAAATCTTTGCCGCTATCGGGAGCCCGGATAAACAGCTTTTCTGGGTCGAAAACAGCGGTCACGTCATCACGCGTGAGCCCGACAGGTTGCTTGCTTTTGCAAAAGTAGATGAATTTATCCACAAATTCCAAAAAGCCCCACAGACTGTATGAGCCGTGATCTGGTCCTGCTCAGCATCTCCCTGATGACCTGGGGAGTCGGTGAGGGGATGTTCTTAATATTCCAGCCTCTCTACCTGCAGCAGCTTGGTGCCAACCCTGTCAAAATAGGCCTGATCCTCGCCGCCGCCGGCCTCATGATGACCGTCGTCCACATCCCTGCCGGCCACCTGGCAGACCGCATCGGTCGGAAACCACTTCTTATGGTTTCGTGGATCGCGGGAATGCTGGCAGCCTTTGTGATGGCGCTTGCACCTTCCCTGCCATTCTTCGTAATCGGATTATTGATGTATAGCCTGACCGCTTTCGTCTCTTCACCTCTCAGCAGCTACATCACCGCAGCCCGCGACAAGTTGAGTGTCACCCAGGCGCTCACCAGGGTTTCAGCTTTCTACAATTCCGGCGCACTCCTGGGTCCAGCTTTGGGTGGTCTGGTTGGAGAGCGGTTTGGTTTGCGCACCATTTATTTCATTTCCGGGAGCATCTTCTTTATTTCTTTGCTCATCCTTCGTTTTATAAAATCTCAACCTGTGGAGATCCGCGACCCGGACCTGGTTGGGGATGCTAAATTCATAGATCGTCGCTTCATAATCTTTCTATCCGTGATCTTTCTCGCCGGGTTTTCGATGTACCTCGCCCAACCGCTTTCATCGAATTACCTCCAAAACCAGCAAGGCTTATCCCTCGAAGCAATCGGTCGCCTTGGGTCAATTTCCAGCATGGGTATCGTCGTCCTCAATCTGGTTATTGGTAATTTAAATCCATATCTAGGTTACCTTTTGGTACAGCTTTCGGTTGCTTTATATGCATTGATCCTGTGGCGCAGCACAACCTTTCCGTGGTTTTGTGTAGGTTATTTTCTGGTGGGTGGCTATCGTACATCCCTCTCGCTTGCCACTGCTCTTACCAGGAGCCTCGTACACCAATCCCGCATGGGCCTGGCATTCGGCATGACCGCAACGGTTGGGTCTTCTTCGGTCATCCTTGCTCCTGCAGTCGCGGGTTTCCTGTATCAATACAAGCCCCCTCTGATGTATATCGTCGCATTCTGCCTGATCGTTGTTTCTATGGGACTCAGCGCCCGCTTTATCCCCAGGCCTGATACCAAAGGAAGCGATTTTGTTCCGGTTGATATTGACCTTGGTGGTAAGGTTTGATATTCTAGTAAAGTGTAGAGCTGGCGAGAGGAAATATGGATAGTCTATATACTTTGGGTCTTCAGTTCATCATCTGGTTTCAATCCCTGGGAGTTTGGCTTTCTCCAGTGATGAAATTTTTCACTTTTTTGGGATCAATTGAGTTTTACTTATTGGTCGCACCCGCTATTCTTTGGTGTGTCGATTCTGTCTTGGGTGTTCGCCTGGGCCTGTTCCTGATGATCAATGCCACGGTGAACGCAGCCTTAAAAGTTGCCTTCCATGGACCGCGTCCCTACTGGTATTCTTCTGATGTGAAGGCGCTTGGCGGTGCCGAGGAATCCTTCGGCGCGCCTTCAGGGCATACCCAAAATGCGGTCGTTGTTTGGGGCACCCTGGCTGATCGGATCAAGTCGCGCCTGGTTTGGATTATCGCCATCATCGTCATGTTCATGATCGGCATTTCGCGCCTCTATCTCGCCCTGCACTTCCCTCACGATGTGCTCCTCGGTTGGTTATTCGGGGCAATCATGCTCTGGATCCTGTTACGTTTTGAAAAACCCGTCGTGAATTGGATCAAGCAGTTCTCGGTGGGCATTCAGCTTTTTTTGATATTTTTGTTCTCGCTCCTACTCACTCTTATCGTGGTTATCGCTCAGCTCACTCTCCGCGGTTGGAGTGTTCCCGTGGAATGGATAGCCAACGCCCATATCGCATTCCCCACTGAGCCACCACTCAATCCTTTCTCATATCACAATTTCCTCTCCAGCACCGGGGCATTCTTTGGTCTGGCAGCCGGGTGGATTTGGATCTCCAGGCTGGGTGGGTTTTCAATCCGTGATCCATGGTATAAGCTCCTCCTGCGCTACATTCTGGGTGTGATCGGCGTTCTAATTTTGTATTTCGGGATCAGGTTCCTTCTTCCTCAAGCGGAGAATTTAATCTCCTACGTGCTTGCCTATATCCAGTTTGCCCTGATCGGCTTTTGGATGTCTGGTTTTGCTCCCTGGCTGTTCGTCAAATTAAAACTCGCCTCCCACCTCAAGTAATATTTACCAATAAAATACAGGCTGGAAGGATAATCCTACCAGCCTGTATTGGTTCGGCTTAACTCATTCTTCCTTCTTCTCTTGAAGGTCCTTTAATCGGGCTGCGATCACGTCTGCCATGATGTGCGCTGGTACCACCTCATAATGGTCAAATTCCATCGTAAACAGGCCCCGTCCACCCGTCATCGAACGTAAATCGGTGGTATACCTCTGCATCTCCGCCAGGGGCACTTGGGCTGTCACTACCGAGTGACCTTTTTCAGTGTCCATCCCCTGCACTCTCGCTCGTCGTGTATTCAGATCTCCCAGGATGTCTCCCATGTTGGCTTCCGGCACGACGATCCTGACGTTCATGATTGGCTCTCGCAGAACCGGGCTTGCATCCTTGAAGGCTAATTTAAAGGCTTCGCGTCCGGCGGTCTCAAAAGCGATCGGCTTTGAGTCAACCGGGTGTTCCTTGCCATCATACACCGACACGTGCACGTTAAGCACCGGGTAACCTGCGATAACCCCTTCCTTCATCACGCTGCGTACGCCCTTTTCGATCGCTGGCATAAAACTGTTGGAAATCGATCCACCAAACACATCATTCGTGAAAGAAAACTCTTCTTCCTGGTATGGCTCAACTCGCATGAACACTTCAGCAAATTGCCCTGCCCCACCGGTCTGCTTCTTATGCCGGTATTGCGACGAGCTTTGCTTGGTGATTGTTTCTTGATAGGGCACCTTGGGTATTACCACCGTCATCCCTGTTTGGAATTTGCCATTGGCTTTTCGGATCGCCACGTCGATGTGCTGGTCACCCATTCCCTGCAGTATGGTTTGATTAGTGCTCGGTTCCTGTCTCCAGCTCAACGTCATGTCTTCTTCACACAGGCGTGTCAGTGTTGGGCTGAGCTTGGCAGAGTCAGCCTGCGTTTTCGGGAATACTGCCACGCTGAACAAGGCATGTGGATATGTGGGCATCGGTAGTGTGAGTGGATGTCCTCGGTCACAGAAGTTGTTACCGGTGGAGGTCGCATTTAGCTTTGGGACGGAAGCAATATCGCCCGCATGGATCAATTTCATTGGGAGTTGCTCCTTGCCTCTTAGCAAGTGCACCGTGCCAAACCTTTCTTCGATTCCCTTCGTCTGGTTCCACACCCTTGAGTCTGAGCTCACTGTGCCTGAATAGATCCTGAAATAGGTGATCCGTCCCACAAATGGATCTGCAGTGGTCTTCCAAACATATGCTGCCAGGGGTTGGTTATCCTTCGGAGTCAGCTTTTCTTCACCATCTTTGCCCTGAGCTACTGTGGGTGCTGCTTCGAGCGGGGATGGCATGAGGTTGATGATCGCATCGAGCAAGGTCGAGAGCCCCATTTCAGCTGACCCGGCAGCCACGAACACCGGGACCCAATCTCCCGCTAAAACTACCTTTTTAAATCCACGTAATACCTCTTCAGGGCTTAATTCTTCACCTTCCAGGTACTTCTCCAGTAATGCATCCTCGCCTTCGGCTGCTGCCTCGATGAGCTGCATTCGGGCTGCCTCTACCTCATCCTTACAATCTGCAGGGATCTCATGCGCTGTTTCACCTGCTCCGGCGTATGCTTTCATGGTCAGAAGGTCAAGGACGCCTTTAAAATCAGCTTTCTCACCCCATGGAAGCTCGACCGGGATTAACCGTTTGTCGGAGATGTTTTGGACTGACTCGAGTGCCTTACGGAAATTGGCATTATCCCGGTTCATCTTGTTGATGATAATCATCCGTGGTAGTTTAAACGTATCGCAGTAGTCCAGGGCAATTTCCGTCCCTACCTCTGCTCCAGAGACTGAATCTACTACAACCGCTGCACTATCGGCAATTCTCAACGCTGAAATCACCTCACCCACAAAATCGGTATACCCGGGTGTATCCAGCAAGTTGATCTTGCATCCTTTATATTCAATCGGAAGTACCGAGGTAGATAAAGAAATCCCGCGTCGGATTTCTTCTTCCTCAAAATCTGAGACTGTCGTCCCATCTTCTATCTTTCCCAGGCGTGTTGTTGCGCCTGTAAAATGGAGCAGTGCTTCTGACAGCATTGTTTTCCCCGCGCCGCCGTGGGAGACGAGTGCAATATTCCGAATAGACTCAGTCGTGTACTCTTTCATTATGAAACCTTCCTCTATTTAGCTAGATTCATGCAAACCTTAATTGTAAAGGAAACCAGGAAAGTTGTCAAAGTATTGCTCAATCTTGTCATTTAAAGTTCAAAAGTGAACTGTTTAAGGCTGAAACGTAGAACTCATAACATCGAAGGTCCGCCGAGATCAGTCAACCCCAAGCGGAAAAAAGATTGGAACAGCTCAGATTATGAATGTCGAGAAGGTGCAAGACAAAACATGGGCGAGCACCAGTTATGATATTCTCCAGTGATCACCCATGTTCTGAGTTTCGTTGTATGGAATCAGTTTATTTATGCAAGTCTGCTAGATGCTCCTCAACAGCCTGCACTTCCAATTTCAACTCACCTAAATAAGCTTCCAATTCGGCAATCTGTTCCGCCTTTGTCTGATAGCGTCGCTCGAAGTGCCTGTCATGGCAGCTACATTGGCAGTCACCACCACATTCACATTCTGACTCACAACCACACTCCTTACACATGTTATTATCTCCTTATAATTTGAAGTAGGCTATTGCATTAACCGAAATCAGTCCACCTGTTATATGGAACTTACATCGAAGTATAAATTGAATACACGTCTATGTAAAGCAGGTTGAAGTAGTCTATCATAGATAAATATTCTCAGTAAAATTGAACGACTAGAAGATATGATACCTGCCATCACGATTCATATGGAATTTCTCATGGTACGCGGCGCAATCAAACTATTGCTCTTGACCTGTAGATAAAACTACATATAATTTTTTGGCATTGCGGGATCTCCTTTCTTTTAGGGGAAGCCACACGTCTAGTACTTGTGCGCCTGCCCCGATTGAAATGAGGGGGTACCAATCTGCTCTTAATTGTTGTTGGTCCAATAAATGCAATTTTAATGATTTTTCATGTGGATTTGTCCGAATTTATATCCGCCTGCATACTATCTTTGGAAAATGCTTCTAATTTGAATCCTGAGCCGATTTAAATTGGAGTAAAATTGTCCACATGTTGCGGAAGCTGTTTTTTAACCTTGCTTATCTCCAAAAGCCGGTCTGGGATACCGGCATCTCTCCCCCTGAGCTGCTGGATTTCATTGCCAATCACAATCCCGGTCGGGCATTGGATCTGGGCTGCGGCACCGGCACCAATGCCATCACCCTGGCCAAACATGGCTGGGAAGTCACCGGAGTTGACTTTGTCAAACGCGCCGTCAACCTCGCTCAACAAAATGCCCAGCAATATGCCGTTAAGGTCGATTTCCAGGTGGATGACGTCACCCGCCTGGATTCGGTCACGGGCAGGTTTGATCTGGTCCTGGACCTGGGCTGTTTTCACAGCCTGCCACCCACTACACGCCAGGCATATATCCTTAAAATTGACCAGCTGCTCGCTGATTCAGGCACTTTCCTGCTCTATTTCTTCATGAAATCCAATCCCGATGGGGTTGGTCCGGGAGCAACGGATGCGGATATTCGCTTCATCACTGAGAATCTCCATCTGGTTGCCCGCAAAGATGGCACCGAACGCGGCGAGCGTCCCTCTGCCTGGCTCACGCTTCAAAAAAAGTCTCAGCCTCGATTGGACGATTAAGTGAGAGTCCTGTTTATCTTCCTGGACGGCGTAGGGTTGGGACAGGATAATCCAGACGTTAATCCATTCGCCCGCGTACCCATGCCATACCTGGCAGCGCTCCTCGGGGGTCATAAACTGATTACCGACGGCAAGCTGACAGACGAGGGCTCCAGTTCGTTCCTGGTTAACACTGAGCGCGCCTCCTTATTAGCTCTGGATGCTTGTCTCGGCATAGACGGCATTCCCCAATCTGCTACCGGTCAGGCCTCCCTGTTCACCGGCATTAATGTCTCTGCACGGATTGGCACACATGAAGGTCCCAAACCCACCCCTCCGATTGTGGATGTGATCAGTCAGGGCACGCTGCTCACCCAGCTGCAAGCGAGAGGTAAAACGGCTGCATTGTTGAACGCTTTTCCTCCCCGCTATTTTGAAACGATTGATAATGGTTATCATCTCCCCGGGGTGATCGCTCTTTCGGTTGATCAAGCCGGTTTCCCCCTAAAAACCCTCCGCGACCTTTTCGCCGGCAATGCCATCTCGGCTGATTTCACTGCAGAAGGCTGGCAATCTCACCTGGGTTTTCACGACACCCCACTTCTCACACCCCATCAAGCTGGCATGCGCCTTAGCGAGCTGGCCGAGCAGACGGATTTTTCAATCTTCGAATACTGGCTCACTGATGTCGCTGGTCATCACCAGGATATGCAGTCCGCCAGCTCGTTGCTGGTAACCCTTGACGAAGTACTTGGAAGCCTGCTTAACACCTGGGATTACGAAAACGGGTTGATTCTGCTTACGTCTGATCACGGTAACCTTGAAGACCTGAGCACGCGTCGCCACACGCGCAATAATGTTCCTCTGCTCGTCATCGGCACTCCGGATCTGCGGAGTATGTTTATCCACCAGTTGGAATTGGCTCGAGGATTTCGGAAAGAACCTGATCTTACCGATATCGCTCCGGCAATCTTACATTTTATTGGGTGAAATCCGCCAGGTTAGATGATCCCTACCTGCTTCCCCACCTGGGAGAATATCTCCAACACTCTGCTTAATTGCTCGTCTGTGTGTGTTGCCATATAGCTTGTGCGCAGCAGTTGTTTACCCTCAGGTACTGCCGGTGAGACCACCATATTCACATATACGCCAGCTTCGAACATCGCTTTCCAAATGATCGCTGCCCGCATATCATCCCCAACAAAGATAGGGATGATTGGTGAAACTGAATTCCCGGTGTTAAACCCAAGCTTCTGGTAGCTATCCCGCATATACGTACCGATATCGTTTACCCGCTTCACCCTCTCCGGTTCTTCCTTCATCACTGCTAATGCCGCTAACGCTGCGGCAGCATTTGCCGGGGGTATGCTCGCACTGAAGATCACCGAGCGGGCATGATGCTTAATATAATGGATGATATCGTCGTCACCTGCGATAAACCCACCCAACGATGCCAGCGATTTGCTGAACGTTCCCATGATCAAATCCACTTCATTTGTCAGGCCAAAATGTGCTGCTGTTCCCTTGCCTCCTCCCAGTATCCCCAGCGCGTGGGCATCATCTACCATTAATCGTGCGCCATACTTCTTACACAACTTGGAAATTTCAGGTAACAGTGCGATATCACCTTCCATGCTGAATAAGCCATCTACCACAACCAGCTTCCCGAACTTGTCATCTATCTTACTAAGAACTTTTTCCAGGTCTTCCATGTTATTATGCTGGAAGCGCTTCACCTTACCCCAGCCTAATCTGGCTCCATCGACGATGCTGGCATGGTCTTCCCGGTCCAGGACCACCACATCATGCCGATCGACTAATGAGCTAATCGTCCCCAGGTTGACTTGCATCCCGGTGGAGAAAACCAATGCCGCCTCCTTACCAACCCACTCCGCCAGCTCATGTTCCAGCTGCTCGTGAAGTTCCAGGGTACCATTGAGGAATCTCGAACCAGTGCAGCTGGTACCGAAAGTGTTGATCGCATCGATTGCCGCCTGCCTGACCTTTGGATGTGTGGTAAGCCCCAGGTAATTATTCGAGCCGCACATGATCAGGCGCCGCCCTTGAAATATGGCTTCGCTTCCTTCATTGCCTTGCATGGGGATAAAGTATGGATAATAACCCGATGCCATGTATTCTCTAGCTTTAGTAAAACAGTAGCACTTATCGAAAATATCCATGATCTAAGCCTCTTTTGTTATTGCTGATTTGTTCCTTTATTTGCTTTGGCGATTATCTGGTCCATATAGAAAGTCAGCCCGCCACCAAAAATACTATTCAAACGATAAATTAGTTTGCTTTCTAAACCGGGTAAAATCATATACTTACCGCGCACAATCCCCTTAATGATCTCGTCTGCTACATCCTCCGCTGTCATAACGCTGGTATTACCAGCCAGGGCCTTTGTTTCAGCGGGTTTGATCCTGCTCTCATATTCCAGCTGAGGGGTTTGTGTATCGGGAGGAAAGACCAGCGAAACCCCAATGTTGTGCAATTTCATTTCGGCTCGTAGTGCATCCGAAAACCCGCACACTGCAAATTTGGATGCCCCGTAGGCGGTGTAACCGAATGTGCCTACAAAACCAGCCACAGATGAGATATTTACGATGAAACCTGAACCCCGCTTCAACATCGCAGGGATGACTTCTTTTGTAGCATAGACAGTGCCAAAATAATTTACATCCATCATCCAGGTAAAAATATCAAGATCCAGGTCCTGTATGTATCCTGGATGAGCAACCCCCGCAGAATTGACTAACAGGTCTGGTGCTCCCGACTTTTCAGAGATAAAGAGAACCGCCTTGCGAACCTGTGCCCAATCGGCGACATCTGCTGAGACCGTGCCAATCGTCTGATTTTGATCCTTGCGGTGAGTTTCTACTTCTTTCTGGGCAGAATCCAAAATATCTTTACGCCGCGCCACCAGCCACACGTCCATACCTCGTTTAGCTAATCCACATGCGATGGCTTTACCAATCCCGCTCGACCCCCCTGTCACCAATGCCACTTTACCCGGTAACAGCTCAGCTTTAATTTTCATACAATGATTAACCCAGGTTTATCCAAAAGGTTATTATTTAACTCCGGAGGTCTGCTCTAATGAAACGCATCAACTATTTGGGAAAAAATGATTATACCTTTTTTATGGGTAAAAATGTATTAAATTTAGAGAATTACTATCGGGTATATTATGTATAAAAACGGACAAAGTATAGACCTTGTTATACTTTTCTGGATTATTAGTGAGCAGATTCCCGATACTCACCTAATATATTAAAGATAATATAAGCTAGAATTTCAGGATTACGGGTTATGATTATGTGTTCTGATAGATTGGATTTTTTTGTTGAGTTAAGTCATGCCTACATTATCTGAACGCTTAAAATCCTTGGGAGTGAAGGTGGGTACGAAAGACCTGCCTCCTCCGCGGCCAGGGAAAACCTACCCGGTTGAGGAGATCGTCGCCGGGCGTTTTATCGACACCGGCAATGGCAGCACTTACCTGATCGAGCAGGATTTTCCTGAAGCGTATATCCATGGGCAGGTCGGGTTGCGCATTACCACCCGGCCAATGACCATCGCCGAATGGGCTGGGGTTGTAGAAATTGCCGATCAAAATCCTGAGGATTTAGTCTTCCTGGATACAGAGACATCCGGGCTTGCCGGTGGCACTGGTACTTTTGCTTTTCTAGTCGGTGCGGGTCGCTACACAGCTGATGGATTTCATCTTGCCCAGTTTTTTATGCGTGATCCGCTTGAAGAATCCGCCCTCCTGCTGGCCCTCGAAGAGTTCATCGCTCCCTGCCGCACGATCGTAAGCTTCAACGGCAAGGCATTCGATATCCCCTTGTTGGAAACCAGGTACACATTGCAGGGATGGAAGTCTCCGTTCAGAGATTTCACCCATGTGGATCTGCTGCATTTGTCCCGCCGTTTATGGCGCGATCGCCTTCCCAGCCGTACTTTGGCAAACATTGAGGTCCAGATTCTACACGCCAGCCGTACTGACGAGGAGATTCCCGGTTGGATGATCCCCCAAATTTATTTCGATTACCTGCGTGATGGTGACGCCCGACCCCTGCAGCGCGTGTTTTATCACAACGCTATGGATGTGGTTTCTCTCTCCGCCCTTTTAAACCACGCTTCTTCCTTGCTGGAAGCTCCTCTATCCCAGCCAACCGTCGAGATGATCGATCTTGCAGCCATCGCCAGGCTGCTCGAAGACCTCGGACACATTGACAGGGCTGCCGAGTTATATGCTCTCTGTTTATCCTCCGACTTGCCTGAAGATATTCACACAGATACCCTTCTCCGCCTGGCCTTGCTTCATAAGCACAACAACAACTACTCGGCTGCGATTCCCCTCTGGGAACAAGCTGCATCTCGCAGGCGGATCTACGCCTACGAGGAGTTGGCCAAGTATTTCGAGCACCACGCCCTAGACCTTGATCTGGCCCTCAAATGGACCCTCGAAGCTCTTGAAGTTCTCAAAACTACCAGCCTCCCCAAACCAGAAACCCTTTGGTGGAAGGCCGAATTCCAGCACCGTCTGCAGCGCCTCCAAAAGAAACTTTCCACCCATGCTGGCTAAACATCCTCCTTTCCCAACCCTGCCATGCTGTGTAATTGATAAAATACTCTAATAGCTGACCTTTTGGCATAACATCGAACAATTGTTAAGAAAATCTTGGCCTTACGAGAGACTGGTGTTCTTCCAGTCTCGTGGCTATCTGCTCTTTAGAGGTATAGCTCAAAAAATAACTCATTCAATGATACTTTGAGTATATTTGTCCGCGCATTCTCGTCCATACCCAACATTCCCTCTTGACAAGTAATTACTCACCACATTCCTAAGTATTATCCTATTAATCAAAAATCATGTGAGGAAGCCGTCATACACACATGTTTGTATATTCAATCTGGAAAATTCGAATGATTTATATAGTCTATTTTGTAAACCTTGTAGATGCGCAGGGGAGGAATCCCAAATGCTTCATTTCAAATCCCTCCCCTGCGCTGCTACAAGTGTTAATCTTCAGCTGGTGAGTAATTACCTTGACAAACTAGAACATTCGTGCTATTATCAAATCGTAATTACTCACCATCTCAAAAATGTTTACCAACGTATGATTATAGATCTATCGCCTCGACGCTTTTAATTGTCATTGCGAGGAGAGCGCTCTATGCATCGTGTATTTTACAAAATTCCGAAGCTCGACGAAGCAATCTGCCTTTGTTCTGTGCGTTAGGCTCGAAATTGCCACTTATGGTGAGTAAGTACGGACAGACTATAGGACAATAACTAATTCATTTGAAATTAATGAAGTTGTGCTATAACGGAATCAGTATAAGGAAGGATGTG
>JBGOYO010000029.1:0-13524 GCA_041479715.1 Anaerolineae bacterium | reverse complement strand
TCACCGGAGCAAGTGTGGGAATGGGGGTATGGATGATCGCCGGCAGGCTTGCCTGCGAGCAATTGGTAGATAAACCACAGCTGGCAAAATAGATGGTGGCGATAAATAACAACAGGAAAATGGGCAGGCCGAATAGGGCATACAGCATGCACGATTTAAAATCCCGTTTCATCATCCCATCTCCTGAATGCTCATGGCGCCGGAGCCGGATTACCCAGTGTGCGGATGAAATTGACCAGATCCCATCGCTCACGCACATACAAATTTTCATTGAGCGGCGGCATACGACCCTCGACCCCATTAGAAATCACGAGGAACAGCGCCCCATCGCCATTCTGCTGAACATCAAATGAGGTCAGGTCAGCTGGTTTATACTTGAAGAAGGTTCCGATCACCCCATCCCCCTTGCCCTTTGAACCATGGCATGGCACGCAGTTAATCTTATACAATTCAGTTCCGCGTGAAATGGATACATCATCTGCAGGCACCGGGTTGACCGGTACTCCCGTATCGAGGGTGTAAGCAGCACCTTCGATGGGGATTGAGTCTGCAGCGACTGGCAGGGGGTGTTCCATCGGCTTGAATGATGGCTGGATTGCCATGAAGGAGACCCAGCGAAGCTTGATGATGTCATAGCTGAACAGCATCACCAGCGCCAACAGCGAAGCAGCCACAACCAGCAGAAAGGCGATACGCTTGATCATAACGATCGCCTCTCCGCAGGTGCGATCGACTCTGCCCCGAGTGAGTTGAGCACATCTCTCAATTCCGCTTCTTTATCTTCCGGGAAGCTGTACAGGATGGCAATCTTACCGTCGCTGATCTCAGGGACGTATTCCTTTGGGCGATAGGATGGGAAATAGCTATCCAGGAAGACACCCACGAAGGTGCTCGCCAGCAATCCCAGCATTGTCATCTCGAACAATAACACCACTGTAGGCGGACCATCCACCAACCACTGCCTGCCAATTTTGAGGGGGTATAGATAAGTGATCCCCACTGCCAGGAATATTCCGAATAGCATCCCGGCCACTGCTCCCCCCAACGCCAGGCGTGGGACGTTGGTCCAGACACGCGGCCGTCCCAGTATTTGATCGGTAAGCGGGATGCCTGAGATGACGTTCATCTGCTCATCACTAACACCATGCTCTCTAAGGCGGTCGAGAGCTTCCACTGCCGGGTCTATATCGGCAAACAGGGCCAGGAATGTTTTCGTCTCGCTCATACCAGGCTCCTCCCTATTCAATCTCACTCACTGTCTTCACGGTAGCTTTACCAACCTTGCGCAGTCCATGCGCCACTTGCCCCTCCTGAACCTCCCACACCGGCACCAATGGGATCAGTCGTGAGGCGATCATATAAATCAAAATGAATAATGCCAGGGTGCCCAGGCTCAAGAGGATTTCAACCCGAGGGAAATATAGCCTCCAGGTGAAGGGCATGCGGTTGATGGTCAAAGAGACCGGGATAATGATATAACGTTCAAACCACATGCCTACGTTGATCAGTACCGCAATGGTGACCAGCATTGCCGGGTTGCGCCGGATCTTTTTATTCCAAAGCGTTAACAACGGGACGGCAACGTTGCAGATCAGCATGCCAAACCACATCCAGCCCATGGGACCCTTCTCGTGGAAGTGCAGCAGCATCTCAGAAAACTTATCGCCCCCATACCATTCCACCATGTAATCATTGAAGAAGAAATAAGCCCAAATCATGGAAACGACGAGCATCAATTTACCAATGGCATCCAGGTGCTCGGGGCGGATGAAATATTTAAAATTCTTCATTGTGGCACGGACGAGTACCACCACAATGCCGACCGCGGCGATCCCCGACTGCAGGGCACCCACTACAAAGTAAGGTCCGAATATGGTCGAGGACCATCCCGGGCGTGTGGCGGCAGCAAAGTCCCAGGCAACAATGGTGTGCACCGAGAACATCACCGGGATGATCGCCCAGGCAAAGATGTTCATGGCGGTTTTCAGGTGAGTCCATTCGCCTTCGGTACCGCGAAAGCCCAATGATAAGGTACGGTAGAAAACCTTGCGCCAGCCTTTGGAACGGTCGCGTGCCATCGCCAGGTCGGGGATGAGAGGCAGGAAGAGATACATAGTGCTCGCCATCAGGTAGGTGTTGATGGCTAAAAAGTCCCAGCCTAATGGGGAGTGGAAGTTCGGCCACAGTGTGCGTACGTTGGGATATGGGAAAAGCCAATATGCCAGCCACACCCGCCCCAAGTGCATGAAGATGCTCATCCCGGCCTGGATCAACCCAAAAGTGGTCATCAGCTCGGCCGCACGTGTGAATGGACGGCGGAATTCCGCTTTCAACACCCTGAGTAGCGCCGAAACGAAAGTTCCAGCGTGGCTGATACCGATCCAATAAACCGTATTGACCAGGAATATGCCCCAATACGAAGGTCGGTTCACACCTGCCACATCCAACCCTTCGGCGATCAAGTACCCCCATGCACCGAGCAGGCAGGTAACGACGATAATTGACAGGACGGCGCCGATCACCCAGAACCTCCAGGTAGAGGTGTGCATGGCCTCCATCACCATGCCGTTCATTTCACCGCGTGGTCTCGGATCGAGCATCAAGTGCTCATGGGGGTCCTCAGCTTCCGTCGAGAGAGGTTGTTCGAGTGGTTTAGCCGTTGCGACCATACGATGGACCTCCCTTCAGGTAGGTGATGCTGGGAAGCGTACCCAGCTCTTCCAATAAAATCACCGCTCGACCGTCCGTTGCCAGATGGCTGACCTGGCTTTGCGGATCATCAATGCGCCCAAAGACAATCGCATTGGTCGGGCAGGCCTGGGCACATGCGGTGATCACTTCACCTTCTGCGAGCTCACGTCCTTCGGCAGCCGCCTTATCCTCCGCCTGGAGCAGGCGTTGCAGGCAGAAAGTGCATTTTTCCATCACCCCACGGCGGCGTACAGTCACATCAGGGTGGAGCATATTGGAAAGTGGCTCAGGACGCGAGAAATCACTCCAGTTGAACGCTCGTACCTGGTAAGGGCAGTTATTGGCACAGTAGCGCGTCCCTACGCAGCGGTTATACACCTGCAGATTGATCTTCTGCGACAGGCTGTGCACTGCTGCAAATACCGGGCAAACCGGTTCGCAGGGTGCATGCTCACAATGCTGGCACGTCACAGGCTGGAAGGGTGTGTTTTTCACCTGCGGATACTCCCCATCCCAAAACCTTTCAATGCGGATCCAGTGCATTGTACGCCCATAACCGGCATCGGCTTCACCGACGAATGAGAGGTTGTTTTCCATGGCACATGCCGTCACGCATGCCTGGCAGCCGATGCACAGGTCTTGGTCAATGACCATACCCCATTTGTACATCGAAGTTTCATTAAAGGGGTTATCCATTACAAACTTCCTCCAGGCATCACCTGTGCATTCATCTGTTCATCACTCTCCATAAACTCCCAAACGGCTTTCCAGGCGCGAGAGAGGTTTCGTACGACCTGTCTTCTCTATGCGCACTTTGGTAGCCCCATAAGCCAGGTCGTCTGCGCCGTTGAATATCAGGCCGATCAGATCACCCGGGTTGACTCCTCTGCCCTGTGCATACTGTCCATAGGCAGTGTGACCTTGCCCGAACGGGATGGCGATAGTGTCAGGCCGGATGGCGGGATAACGGTAGACGATAACCTCTATTTCACCCATTGATGAAATCACCTTCACCACATCATCGTCCTTTATCCCCAGGGTATCTGCCGTAGCCGGGTTGATTTCCACCCAGCTGTTCCACATCACGGTGGTGGTTGGATCGGGCGTCTCTTGCAGCCAGGGCTTATTCGCCCCACTGCCATCCCCGAAGATGGGCGACATAAATGGGAACAGGTAGAAGTCGCCTGTGCCATCAAAGCTAGCTGGAGCCGTCGATTGTGGTATGAGAAGGGATTTCGCACTTTCCGGGAACCTGAGACCAGGCAGGGCACTCCACCATCCTCCGAACTGCTGGAAATCAGCCATGAAGGTTTTAATCTCTGCAGCGTTATAAAACCCCTGCTGGGTCACCAGGTCTACCAAAGCATTCTCCATATAATTGACCACATCTGTATAGGGCAAGGCAGTCGCCAGGTTCCCCCCGATGGCTTGCACCGCTGCCAATAGGACATCTGAAGTTGCGCGGGTGTTATAGAATGGAGCCACTACGGGTTGAGAACCGGAGATGACCACCCGGTCGGCGCCGCCAGTCGCTTTCTGATAGCCCCAGGATTCAAGCCCGGTATGATCAGGCAGAATATAATCCGCCTGCAGAGAGGTCTCATCGGGAAATGAGGCAAAAGAGATCACCTGAGGTACCTTTGCCACGGCATCGTTAAAACCGAGACCGGCTGGCAGCTCGAAGATTGGGTTGATCCCGTGTACAAACAAGGTTTTCACCTCACCCTGCCGCATACGCTCGATCAGGTCATTTACCTCCACTATTGAGCTTGGCAGCTGAGATATATTAGATTTAACGGCTGGGGGAGGGCTAAGAAAGACACCGCCCACTTTTCCCAGGTTATCCACCAATGCATTCAATGCCAACACAGCTTGAGCAGCCTCAACACCGTTGCTTGCCCCAAAGGCGGCCCCGCCAGGGATGGCCAGTGGAGCGGAGGCATTTGAAAATATACTTGCCAGCCGCTGCAGCTCATCCAGCGTCACCCCACTCGACAAAGCTGCTTTTTCAACATCCACGCCTAGATAAGCATTGGGTATGGCACCCCCGCGGAATTCGGCGATAAGCCGGCCAATTGCCAGGGCTACAATCCCTTCGGTCCCCGGCACTACTGGCACCCATTCATCCGCTGAACCAGCTGTTTGTGATAAACGCGGTTCGAACTGAACCATATATCCGCGTTTTCCGGTGGTACCGCGCCGCATATGGGCAAACCCTCGACTGTATGCCAGGGGTGAAATGTAGGTTTCAAGGAAGTTCGCCCCGAATGAGAAAGTCACGTCTGCATTCGCCAGGTCAAAATAGGGCAGGCTGCTGTCAGAGAACAATGTTTCCATGGCTTTGACCAGCGTAAGACGGGCATCGAAAATTTCGTGAGCGCCGTAACGCACCGGTGCTGGTGAACCCATTGCTGTACAAAGCTCACTCACAAGGTCGAATAGGTGGTCAGAGGTCATTCCCAATAAAAATCCAATCTGCCCGGGCGGGTTGTTCTGCAGGGCATCCTGCACCACACTCACAGCCTCGTCCCAGTTCAGCTCGGTAAAGTTTTGGCTTCCACGCCCTTCTTGTTTGAGCGGGTTTTTGATTCGATCAGGGTTATAAAGCCCCTGCAGCGCAGTCTGTCCACGCGAACAGGTCTTCCCCACATTGATCGGGTTGAGCTGATTGCCGTCCACTTTGAGAGCTCGCCCTTGTTCCGTCCGCACCACCACCCCGCAGCCCGCCGGGCATTCCCTGCAGGTGCTGGCGTAATAGGTGCTTTGACCGTTATAGGTATATTCAGGCATGCGTGTATAAGGCTCGCGCACCACATATCGCGATAACGGACCACAGCCGGTGAGCACAGCCGCACCCACGGCCCCTATTCCGGACACCTTGATGAACTCTCTCCTGCTCATCTTACGGGTCATAAATTACTCCAAGCGAAAGCTGCGGTTGGGCTATGTTCATATCACCGGTGACACGTAGCGCAATCGGTCAGTTTGGTTGTCAGTACCTCATCACCTGCGGCGATGGTCCGGTGGCAGTGCAGACACCAGCCCATGTTCAGGTCGTGGCGCGGTTGGGCGACAGTCATTCGGCTCAACTCGCCATGGCACGTCTCGCAGTTCAAGCCATAGGCAACATGCGGCCGATGGTTATAGTAAACGTAATCCGGTAGGATAAACACCGGCACCCATTGGATAGGCTCATTATTTTTAACCGCATCCGCCAGTTTCTGCTGGTCTGCGTTTTTGATCGGTATTTGCTGGTGGCAGCCCCAACACTTGGTTTCGGTGGGCAGACCCGATGAACGACCCTTCCAGGCTCCAGGATGGCAGTATAAACACTGCACCCCAAACCCCAGGTGCAGGCTGTGGTTGAACTGGATGGGTTGGGGAGGATATTGCTGCGTCAGCCAGATACCATAGGAGGCCGCACTAAAGACAAGAACGAATATGATTCCGGCAGATATCAGGAATGCAGGTTTTTTCACCAGTGTGCGAAGCTTGCCAGACCAATCATAGGATTTGATCTTGGCAGGAAGCGTCTTGAGCTTATCGAGCATGGTGTTCCCTCATGGACTGCGCTGCCCTCGCTTACGGAATATGAACACTACGACCACCGCCATCAGGATGAAGCCTCCAATAAACGCACCTGCCACCACCGCCATACCGGCGAGTGAACCCAGGCCAGTCAAAATCCCTGTCAATAAATTATGTGCAGGTCCACCGACCAGGGGAGAAGGAGTGTTCTGTGGGTTCTGCGTGGGCTCGCTAACGATCTCTCCGCCGGCAGGCAGGGTCTGAGCATACGCAAGCACATCCCGCCCATCCGCAGGCTGCCAACCCAGGCTAATCCCTATGGGCATGTCGATTCCTGCTACCCCAAAGCGCGTGCGGTGCAGAAACCGCCATGGATCGCGGTTAGCGACACTGCCCAGGTACTCGTCGATCCCCTCGATACGTAATACGATAGTTTTTCCATCCTTGCCGTGGCATGTACTGCAGATGGATTGGTATAACTCCTTTCCGTGGGTTAAATCCGGGTCTATTACTTGTAGCGAAATTGGGTTGATATAAGTCGAATCATCGATGATTCCGTACTTTAAGAAATCTGCCAGCTGAGTCAGAGAAGTGTCGTCAAGGTAAGGGGAAAAGTCATGTGCTGGGTCAAGACTGCCATGGAGGTGACTGACGATGTCGTCCACCGTCAAGTCCTGTGTCAACGCCCACAGATCTGGAAAACCTGTAAAGTGCGAGCCAGCCTGATATTCCCCCTGGGCACCCTTATAATCCCATCCATGGCATTCGCTGCAGCGCCAGGAATTCCCGCCGGAGCGGGAGTTGGTCGTCTGGCGGCTCCAAATTGGCATGTTCGATGTTGGTGGATCCACCCCCAAGACGGCGTACCATTTGTCGTACAGCTGTGCCCCGCGAATAAGGTCATCCTGGGAGGGGGTTGTATCAGCTGCAATCGCCGTACCTACAGACAGCATTGCAATAGCGGCGAAAAGTATGAAAATGGTACTTCGGGGTTTCTTCATCACCATACCTCATTCCCAAACGTCCGGATGGCTTGCAGAGACTGCCCGTGTATTAAATTATACATCATGGTAATAAATAATAAGTAACAGATAAATTTCTCTCATGATATACTATTCTTGCATGAATGATTACTCACTTTGGTGGATGATTTAATCCGCTATCATGAAATTAATCATGCTCGCCAAGGAATGCATCATGAAGTATGACCTTGCCAAAAGGAACCGCACATGAGACGCTATGTGATCATCTTCATTTTGGTTATTGTCAGCACTTTTGTGGTCCACGAATGGTTAATGCTCGTCCATCTGTTCCCGAGTGAAGCCAGCGCCCAATCGATAGCCGTCGACCAGTTATTCCATGTGCATTTATGGGTGATTTCTTTCCTATTCTCGTTGATCATGGTCACCCTAATCTACTGCTTGATCGTATTTCGGCGGCGTAAAGGAGAGACAGGTGATGGCGCCTATCTCACCGGTAATTCCACCCTCGAAATGACGTGGACCGCTATCCCCCTGATGGCTGTACTCGTCCTGGCATATGCCGGAGCGAAAACATTGGGGTCGATCCGCGTGATCGACCCAACCGCCTTACAGGTAAAGGTGACTGCTGGTCAGTGGTATTGGCGCTACCAATATCCTGAATTCGGCGTCTCATCCTCAGATTTATATCTGCCGGTTAACCGGCAAATCGACCTGCAAATGACCTCGGTGGATGTGATCCATTCCTTTTGGGTACCTGAATTCCGCGTCAAACAGGACATTATCCCGGGACGAACCGTGGATTTGCGCGTCACTCCCACCCTGATCGGTGATTACATGGTACGTTGTTCGGAGCTGTGTGGTTTGAGGCACGCTTACATGGAAGGCAAGGTCAATGTCGTCTCGCAGGGCGATTTCGATAAGTGGATTGCCCAGCAGCAATCGGCCGCGCCAGAAAGCCCGGAGTTGCGCGGTCAGCAGCTCGCCCAGGACTACGGCTGCGTTAACTGTCACTCCGCAGATGGCTCACCTAAAACCGGACCGACCTGGCTACATCTGTACGAGTCGACGGTGAAATTGACCGACGGTACGTCTGTCACCGCAGATGATAATTACTTAAAAACCTCCATCATCCAACCCAACATTCAAGTGGTGTTAGGCTACCCGTCAAACGTGATGCCTGATTTTTCCACAGTCCTTGACCAAACCATGGTCGAATCGTTGGTAGCCTACATTAAAACCCTGAAATAGCGGAGGTGCAATGAGGAAAATCTATTCCATTGGGCTGGTACGCGGTCTTTTATGGCAGATATTGGGGACAGCTGTTGGTATTGGGATCCTTACAGGGATCCGCTACCTGCTTGGACTCACTCCATGGAAACCCGAATCGGCTTTCGTATTTGGGGCACTGCTTGGGGCGTTGTTCTTTGTCTATGGTATTGGCGCTGTGGACGGCTGGATCAAGGTAGCTTCCGGGAAGGATGCTCCAGAGCCGGATGAATCGGATTGGGGTCGGTCACGATACTTTGGCGTCTCACTCGACCATAAGGTCATCGGAATCCAATACCTGGTCTTATCGCTGGTCTTGATGCTGGTAGGTGGCTCGTTCGCCATGATCTTTCGCACTGAGCTCGCTAACACCGGCTTGCAGTTCCTTACGTTAATGGAATATAACACCCTGATGTCTCTGCATGGAATGGTGATGATCGTCGGTATCCTGGTGGGAGTTGCCGCCTTTATGAACTATCTTATCCCGATGATGATCGGCGCCCGTGATATGGCTTTCCCACGCCTGAATGCCTTCGCTTTCTGGATGGCAGTGCCTGCCAGTATCATCCTGATTTCCAGCATGGCTTTAGGCGGTTTTGACACCGGCTGGACCGGATACCCACCGCTTTCCGTTCGCGCACCCATCGGGATACAGATGTTCTTCCTGGGTGTATCCATAGCAGGCATGGGAACCATCCTGAGCTCGCTCAATGTCATCACCACTGCCCTGCGGATGCGCGCCAAGGGCATGACCGGATTTCGCCTGCCGATCTTCGTTTGGGGTGCTCTCGCCACCTCCCTGATCAGCTTGACCGCCACCCAGCTGATCGGTCTATCCTTCCAAATGGTCATGTTTGAACGGTTATTCGGGATGGGTTTTTTCGACCCTGCCAAAGGTGGGAACCCCATCTTGTTCCAACACCTGTTCTGGTTCTATTCCCACCCGGCAGTGTACGTGTTCGTCTTACCGGGCTTGGGGATTATTAGTGAGCTGCTGCCCGTTTTTGCGCGTAAACCGTTATATGGGTATAAGTGGGTCGCCCTGTCATCGTTTGGGATTGCCCTGATCGGCTTTCTGGTATGGGGGCACCACATGTTCGCCTCTGGCATGGCCGAGTACTTGCGCGTCCCATTTATGTACAGCACCCTCCTGGTGGCTGTTCCCACCGGGGTTAAGTTCTTTTCCTGGCTGGGTACGCTGTGGCGGGGCAAGATCGTGTTCCCGGTGCCCATGCTGTTCGTTCTGGCAGGAATCGTGGTATTCCTGCTCGGGGGTTTGACGGGTCCGCCCAACGCCACAGTTGCCACCGACTTGCAGCTAACGGATACATATTTCATCGTCGGTCATTTCCACGACACGATGTTCGGAGGCTATATCTTCCCCTTCTTCGCAGCCATTTATTACTGGTTCCCTAAGATGACCGGCAGGCGGTTGAACGAAACCCTCGGCAAGGTCCATTTTTGGCTGATGACTCCGGCCTTCATTGTACTTTCTACTTTAATGATGCGCATCGGTCTTCTGGGTATGCGCCGACGCATCGCTGACTATGATCCCTCTCTCGGCGTCACCATCGATAACCGTGTGATGACCGTGGCTGGTTTCCTCATCGCCCTGGGGATCCTGACGTTCATCATCAACGCAATTTGGAGCCTGCGTCATGGTGAGATTGCCACCGGCAATGTATGGAATTCGCGCTCTCCCGAGTGGCAGGTGCCATCTCCGATGCCCATCCACAATTATGATAAACCGTTTGAGGTTGTTGGAGAACCTTATGACTACGGGTTACCAGACTCACCATACGTGAAATTCATCGAGGAGGAGTGAGATGGAGCACCCGACCAAATCCTCCGCAATGCAACTTGGTTTATTGGTGTTCGGGGCCCTGGCGATCCTCACCGCGGTCGAGTTCACCATCGCACTGACGACTAATCTCTGGCAGATACTGGCCGTTATCCCATTCATTAAAGCTGGGTTGGTGTTGTACTATTATATGCACATCTCGCGCCTGTTCGAAAATGATGAAGACGCCGATAGAGAATCTTTTGCGTATAAGCTAGCGACCAACCGCATCGGCTTGTGGTTATTCCTGCTGTCTGATCTGTTCATTTTCGGCGGCTTGATGATTTCACGCATCAACCTGCTCGGCCTGACCCGTCCAGATTTGATCCAATACCTTGGTTTAGGGGTAACCGCTATTTTGCTCATCTCTTCATTTTTCGCCAACAGGGCTGAAGTTTCCATGGAATCCGGTGACCAGAAACAGTTCCTGGTAAGTATTTCCATCACCATGAGTCTTGGTATCCTGTTCCTCTTGGGCGTCCTGGGAGTGGAATGGCGTTTGGCGCCATTTGGACCATCGACCAACCTGGCAGGAGCGATATTTTACATCATGACCGGTTTCCATGCCTTCCATGTGTTCAGTGGCGTCATTTTCCTGGCGATCGTTTTGCGTAACGGCGCTCATGGGCTTTACTCCAGGGAAAAACATTGGGGTGTCGAAGCCTCGGTGGTGTATTGGCACTTCGTCGATGTAGTCTGGTTTTTCTTCTACCCTGCGTTGTACCTGATTGGCACGTTGGCGAAGTAGCCAGTGGTTTTCGGCAACTTAAGGAGAGATCATGAATCGTAAATACCTTGTCCTCGCCATTTTGTTCGTTGCTGTTTTGGTGATCGGCGGGTTAGGATACACCTGGTACATGACCTCCCATCCCACATTTCATGGCTCTCTGATCACCCCAGCCGAGCCCGCAGATGATTTTTCGCTCACCAGCCAGACAGGTTCCACCGTCAAGCTGTCAGATTTTCGCGGCAAGTACGTGCTGATGTATTTTGGATTTACTAACTGCACCTCCGAATGCCCACTGACGATGGGTTTCCTTAAACAAATGCACGATAAACTTGGCACAGTTGCCGACCAGACCCAGGTGATCATGATATCCACCGATCCCGCTCGTGATACGCCTGCCGCCATGGGTAATTTTCTCAGTCATTTCGACCCATCCTTCATCGGCCTCACCTCAACCAAGGAGAACCTCCAACCTGTGTGGTCTAATTATGGGGTGACCGTCCTGGACAATGGCGAAACACACTCCTCGTACCTGTACCTGATCGATCCACAAGGCAACCTGATTGCCACCTATCCTCTCCTACAGAATGCCGATGGCATTACCGCCGATATCCAGAATTTGCTGCGTGGAAAATGACCCAACGGAAAGAGCTGGTAATACGGATGCTGATCTTTCTGGCGATTGGGCTGATTGCCTCAGCCATATTCAGCGAGATCACTTTCCGTTTGCAGGCAGATACATCCAGCCGGGACCCAACAACCATCCAGCTCGTTATCCCTGCCGGGACAGCCGCCAAAGTCGCCTTGGGACAAAGTGTGATACCCGCAGGGCAAACGTTTGTGGTCGGCGACACCCTGCAAGTTAAAAACGAGGATTCAGTCACCCAGACCCTCGGGCCTCTAGTCATCCCACCGGGTGCCATTGCAAGCATGAAGCTGGACCAGGCTGGCAGCTTGAGTTATACCTGTTCCTTCCAGCCGACCAAATATTACGGGATCGAAGTCTTGCCGGGTTTGACATTTGGTATGCGGCTGGAGGCTTCCCTGCTCGCAGGTCTCCCTTTGGGCGTGTTGCTTGGTGTTTATAGCCTGGTGATAAAGCCGCTTAAACCAAAGGTAAAAGAACCCGCATCGTGACCCCTGTCAAGTCGATAATCACATGACCGATTTACTACGCCTGATGTTCTCCCGCAGGTGGTGGTGGACCACACTCCTGGTGATTGCAGGGATCGGAGTTGCGGTTCGCCTGGGATACTGGCAGCTTGACCGGAACGCTCAGCGTCAATCTGAAATCAGCCACATACAGGAGATGCAAGCCATGCCCGTGCTCGACCTGAACCAAAATCCAATCCCGGATGACCTGACTGGTATGGAATATCGACCGGTCACTGTAACCGGAGTATATGATTTCGACCATCAAGTAGTGCTACGCAACCAGGTCAGGAGCCGCATGACGGGCAGCGACCCTGGCGTTGCGCTGCTAACGCCGCTCATTCTAGAGGATGGTCAGGCCGTCCTCGTTGAGCGCGGCTGGATCCCGATGAAATACAATTCACCCGATTCTTGGCGCCAGTTTGATCAGTCGGGGAAAGTGGAGGTCCAGGGTGTCCTACGCCAGTCTTTAGATAAAGGGGAGATGGGCAGTGCTGTGCGTGACCCGACCCTTGCCCCGGGAGAGAATTCCCTGTACTATTGGAACTTTATAAACCTGCCTCGCCTGCAGGAACAGATGCCGTACCCACTGCTCGATATGTATATTCAGCAGGCACCCGGTGCAGATCCGGAAGCATTGCCTCACTCCCTGTTGGAGCAGCCTGACCTCGACCCAGGCACCCATATCGGGTTTGCTTTACAATGGTTCTTCTATGCTGGTATATTGCTGGTTGGCTATCCGGTGTGGTTGAGAAGGCAACAAAAACCTTCCCAAAATCGGGAAGGATCAGGATAAAATCTGGTTACGGTTTCTTTTTCTTCTTATTCTTCCGCTTCTTCTTTCCCTTTTTCTCCTTCACCTGTTTCTCCGTTGACATTAATTCGACTGCTGGCAAACCAGATTCCTCCGCAACTTCTGCGTGGTACATCTTTTTAATCGCCGTCAGGTCGACGGTGGGCTCAGGGTATTTCATCTTTAATCTTTCCAGCGTGTCAACTAAGATCTGAGAGACTGCCAGGTCACGGAACCATTTATGGTTTGCGGGGATCACGTACCAAGGGGCGTAATTGAAGCTGCACGTACTGAGTGCATCCATATACGCCTCCTGGTAGGCATCCCAATATTCACGCTCGGTGTAATCTGACGCGCTGATCTTCCACTGTTTGGTGCTATCATCCAGCCGATCTCTGAAGCGTTTGAGCTGTTCATCCTTGTCAATATGCAAGAAAAATTTGACGATGGTGGTCCCAGAATATGCAAGCTGGCGTTCAAACGCGTTGATCTCAGTATAGCGTTTGGACCATATATCTTCTGGCACCAGGTTATGCACCCGCAC
>JBGOYO010000028.1:0-13618 GCA_041479715.1 Anaerolineae bacterium | reverse complement strand
GCATTGACACCTTCGACCGGACGGATGAAGGCCGTGGCAACCGAATCGATCCTGATCATTTCCATAAATCCTCCTTCACTTCCACAGCTCAAATCCAACCCCGCGCCACAAAACGCCGTCCAGCTGCACAGCCATGGCCCCGGATTCCAGCATGGATTTGAGTCCGTCTTGGGTATAGATGCCCCCCGCGCCGATCGTTGGGATGCCAAGTTCCTTCAGCTCGTGCACCACGCGGAGTGCCATTGGCAGGACTGCTGGACCGTACAACCTGCCCTGAATGGTTTCTCCCCCCTGCGTCGGGAGAATCCCACGCGGCGGTGCCAGGCTGATTGCGGTTGCCCCGACCTGGATGGCCCCCGCCGCCAACTCCACGCTGCGCTCCATAGGCAGCTGCATGATCACCGGCAGCTCACCCGTCGCTGCCTGGGCATAAGCCGCCACCATCTCAACACTTTCATCGCTGGTCACTCCAACTTCCAGACCGCTTACTCCTTCCACGTTCTCCAACCTGCGCACCATCCCCGCAAGCTCCGCGACGCTGCGTGCCAGCAGGTGGATGATCACGGGCAAGGGCGAACGCTGCCAATGCCTGGCATAGTGGCGCAGGGCAGATGACAGCCCCGGGTTGGGATAGCCTGTGTGCAGCATAAAACCACCTGGGTAAGCAGTAAAGCGCCTGCCATGAGCAGGGGTCCTCGGTGTCAAGCTGACCGGGTTGGTCACGAACGCCCCCAGCCTCGACCAATCCACTGAATTGTGAAGGTCGGGGGCAAAACCCAAGGTACCCGCCGCATTCATGATGGGTGGGTCGAAGGCAAGGTCATGCTTCGCCATTCTGCCTCATTCCAGGTTGAGTCAGGGGAGTGTTCACCATTTCAGTATGCCCAGGTCAAACACCGGTCCATCTTCACACGCCAGTTTCCAGCCCCTAAGGGCAGGCACGGCGCACGCCCCACACTGCGCCATCCCGGCACATGGGAAAGGTGCGGTGATGAGCACCCGTGCCGGGCAGGTCAGCCCCGTCCCATGCGGAAGACCAAGCACGTCTCTCAGATCTGCCAGCCGCTCCAATGGCACATCCAACGCCATAAAATCGGGCCAATCCAGCGAACCCCCGAGCGTTGCTAACGGGTACACCTCCACTGCAGTCGGGAGCTTCGGCAGGCTGAGGTCGGTGAATAAAGTCATCCCAATGTGAGCGTTCGCTGCCTGATGCACCAGGGGCATCAGGCGTGATAGCGTATCACCCAGCACAACCAACCCCAGGCGCTGGATGTTACGCGGCAAGTCGAATCCATGCCCGAGTGGTCCCACCAGATCCAGCTTCGTCCCAGGTCCCCAAGGTGTGGGGAACAACGGCGCAACCCAGAATCCCGGTTTAGATTTTTCTGCCAAAAATATTGGGGTGCCCAGGATCGCGTTCGGCTCAGACGGGTCGATTGCCAGCAGGTACTGCCCTGCGGACGGGACGGCGCATTCCGGGCAGGAGATGCATGCTTCCATGTGCCCTTCCGACCCCAGGCGGATCTCGATTACCCGACCGGCAGTATGCCCCATGATTGCATGGTATCACATTTTACACATCCCATCGCAACACTCAGATAATCATAGGTGCGACTTGCCAACGGGAATTAAAATTGATTGAATGCACCGTTATATGCCGGTGGAAAAGTCACCCGGCAAATACGGGTATAATCTATCAGGAATGTGAAAGGAATCCTTACTGGAGGCTCCATATGAATGTCGCTAGTATTGTCCGAATTTTCGCTGGAGTAGCCTGGATCGCATTTTTTGGCTTACTCGCCATTGTCGTACTAAGAGCTTCGCGCAGCAAAAACATTAAAGGCTCGGTGACCATCTTGCTGGTCGTCCTGGCTGGTGCAGTGGTCCTATCCACTGTGGCTGCCGGGCTGGTTTTCATCCAGCCGGAGGAGCGTGGGGTGGTAATTTCAGCCATTCAGCCCACTGGTTACCGGGTGCAACCCCTGCAACCAGGTCTGCGCTGGATATTCCCCTTCTTCGAGAACGTGGTCACTTACCCCATCTCCCGCCAGACCTATACGATGTCAATTGCTTCCAGTGAAGGTGCCGTCCAGGGGGACGATTCAATCACCGCCCGTACGGCCGATGGGCAGGAGATTTTCGTGGATGCCTCGGTAATCTTTGCTATTGATCCAACCAAGGTTGTCGAAGTGCATATTGACTGGCAGGACCGCTATACAGATGAGCTCATTCGCCCGCTAGCACGCGGGGTGATTCGTGATATCGTCTCGCAGTATAAGGTCGAGGAAGTGGTCACCTCCAAGCGAGTTGAGATGACGAACCAAATATCCCAGGGTCTGCAGCAAAAACTTGGTGAAAACGGCTTGAGTCTGATCGATTTCATCCTGCGCAATATCACCTTCTCACCTGAATATGCCGCCTCAGTGGAGCAGAAGCAAGTGGCTGAGCAGCAAGCCCAGCAAGCTGCTTTCGTGGTTGAGCAGCGTCGGCAGGAAGCTGAACAAGCCCGCCAGGTTGCCCAGGGTCAGGCAGACGCAGTGGTAATCAATGCGAAAGGCGCAGCTGATGCGCGCGTCCTACAAGCCCAGGCTGAAGCTCAGGCGCTGCAGCTCATCGAGGGCGCATTGAAAGACAATGACAACCTGCTGCTGTACCAATATATCAGCAAGATCGCTCCGGGCGTCCAGGTGATGCTGGTACCCAACAATAACCCCTATCTGCTCACCCTGCCCACCCTCCCAGCAGCAACCTCGACCGAGCCGACGGCTGTGCCCACCCCTGTGCCGACGCCGACTCCTTGAGTATATTGATAAACAATCGTATGAATTCCAGGTGATGAGAATTTAGATACAAAAGATGAGCAAGCCTGAAAATAACCCTTCCGGACGGCAGATCCGCCTGACCACCCTCTCCAGTTGTGCAGGCTGAGCGTCCAAGCTGAATGCGGAAACGCTGGCGCAGGTGCTGCGCCCCCTGCAGGGGATTTTTAACCCCTCGGATTACCCCAACCTGCTGATAGGGTTGGGTGAGCCGGATGATGCCGCTGTTTGGCAGCTGGACGACGAGCGCGCCCTGGTGGTGACGACTGATTTCTTCACCCCGGTGGTGGATGACGCTTACGATTTCGGCGCCATCGCGGCTGCCAACGCCCTCTCTGACGTGTACGCCATGGGCGGTAAGCCTTTCCTGGCGCTCAATATCGCCGCCCTTCCCCCAGACCTACCCTCAGAGGTGATCACCAATATCCTGCGCGGTGGGGCTGATACGGCCAAACAGGCGCAGGTGGTCATCGCCGGAGGCCACACCGTCCAGGACCAGGAGCCCAAGTACGGGCTGGTCGTTTTGGGTTTTGTTCACCCCCAGCGCATGCTGACCAAGAAGGGACTGAACCCTGGAGACATCCTGGTACTGAGCAAACCGCTCGGGTTTGGGACCACCACCACGGCCCTGAAACGCGAGCAGGCTGTCGCAGCAGACGTCGCTGAGGCAGTCGAGTGGATGAAAATGCTGAACAAGGCTGCCTCTGAGCTGGCCCTGGAATTTAACCTGCACGCCGGTACAGACGTGACCGGCTTCAGCCTGCTTGGGCATTCGTCCGAGATGGCTGTGGCTTCAGGTGTGGGAGTTCGGTTCAACTATCACAAGATTCCTTTCATTTCAGGCGCACGCAGGTATGCAGAAGAGTTCATCTTCCCGGGCGGTACCTACGATAACCGCCTGTATTTTGCCTCCAATGTGCACTTCGACCCGTCACTGGATGAGCCATCCCAGCTGCTGATGTTCGATTCACAAACCAGCGGCGGCCTGCTGCTAGCCGTGCCTCCGGATAGGCTCGACCAGTTCCTCACCCGCGCCGCTCAAATGAGTCAATCCATGTGGGTGATCGGTGAAGTTGTAGAAGGGAAAGGAATCGAAGTAACTCAATAGATATAGAGAATTCAACAGCACACAGAGCCCAACAGAAAACCAGGACTCTGTGTGTTTTTTTCAACATGGTGATTATGTCCAACAATAGTGAATTTAATTTCGCCTCCCACCGCTCGCCCGTATATGGTCGGGGTGGCATGGTTGCCACCTCCCAGCCCCAAGCGGTCGCGGCCGGACTGGAAATTCTATCCCAGGGAGGTAATGCGGCCGATGCGGCTGTTGCCACGGCGGCCGCTTTGAACGTCACCGAACCCACCTCCACCGGGCTGGGCGGCGACTGCTTTGTGTTGTACTACGAGGCCTCCAGTGGGCGAATCACGGCCCTCAATGGCTCAGGGCGTGCCCCCAAGAGCCTTTCCATCGAGCGCTTGAAAAAAGAAGGTTTGACAGATAACTTGCCTCCATTTCATCCCTATACCATAACCGTCCCTGGGGCGTGTGCCGGCTGGTGTGACCTTCTCGATCGTCATGGGCGGCTGCCAATCAGCCAAGTGCTGACCCCAGCCATCCGCCTGGCGGAGCAGGGCTTCCCGGTCACCCCGATCACGGCGTATTTTTGGGAGCGCAGTATCCCGCGCCTGAACAGCGCCCCAGGCGGAGTAGCGATGACCATCGATGGTCGTGCCCCGCAGGCAGGTGAGATCTTCCGCAATATTGGCCTGGCGCGCACTCTGCATAGGGTTGCCGAAGGCGGCAAGCCGGCTTTCTACCAGGGCGAGATCGCCGAGGCTATCGCCAATGTGGTTCAGCAAGCGGGCGGCTGCCTTAGTGTGAACGATCTCGCCGCCCACTCGAGCACCTGGGAGCAACCGATCAACACCACCTACCGCGGCCTGCGGGTATGGGAATGCCCTCCCAATGGACAGGGTCTGGCGGCTCTGCTGGCGCTGAACCTGTTGGAGGGGTTCGACCTTGAATCCATGCCTGCCCTCTCCACCCAACGGATTCACCTGATGATCGAAGCCATGCGCCTGGCATTTGCCGATACGCGCTGGTATGTGGCAGACCCCGCATTAAACCCTGCCCCCCTGGAATGGCTGCTCTCCAAGGATTATGCTGATGAGCGGCGGAAGCTGATCCACTTCGATCGCGCCACCCTTGACCAGGTGCGCGGCACCCCCAGCTCATCTTCCGACACGGTCTACCTCGCCGTAGTAGACGCCGAAGGCAATGCATGCTCTTTGATCAATAGTAATTACATGGGCTTCGGCACCGGCATCGTCCCATCCGGTTGGGGCTTCACTCTACAAAATCGCGGGCTGGGTTTCTCACTCGACCCCTCCCACCCCAATGCACTGGCGCCTGGCAAACGACCGTACCACACCATCATCCCGGGGATAATCACCGCTGACTCTGACGGTACCTCTGGAATTCCGAATATCCTTTATGCCAGTTTTGGCGTCATGGGCGGCTATATGCAGCCCCAGGGGCATATGCAGGTAGTCTCCGCTCTGGTGGACGACCATCTGGACCCACAGGCTGCGCTTGACCGGCCGCGCTTCTGTATCGATGACGGCACCGCTGGGGGACGGGTGGCATTGGAGGAGGGCATATTTCACGAGGTGCTCATCGGATTGGAAAACCTCGGTCACTCCGTTTTTTCAGTCAACGGGCAGGCGCGTGCCCTCTTCGGGCGCGGTCAGATCATCCACCGCGACGCTGAAACAGGCGTCCTGTGCGGCGGGTCTGACCCGCGTGCCGACGGCTGTGCCATGACCCTGTAATTCGAAAACTGCGATCATAACTTACACTGTTGACCCTCTTACTTCTTTCCCCCAATTGGCCTGGATAATCGAAGTTAAGTAGTTTCCTGAGAGGCGCTTTCTGGAACAGCCTCTGCCGGCGTCCCTGGAACGATCTCCACCTTATCTTCCATGGTAATCTGACCCCGCAGGAACGCCCCCTCTTCAGTGGAAAACGTAACCGTAACCACATTGCCCCACACCTTGCCCGTGGAGCGAATTTCCAACCGCTCGGCAGTGATATCCCCCTTGACCGCCCCGGCGATAATCACCGTGTTGGCCTGCAGTGTCTGGCAGGTCACCCGCCCGGTCTCGCCCACCACCAGCAACCCCCGCATGGCGATGTCACCTTCGAATGTGCCTTCGATCCGCACCCCTCCGCTGCCGCCCAGGTTGCCTTTCCAATTGATACCAGTGCTCAACACTGATGTGATTCGGTCCAGTGCGGCCGTTGATGGCGTTGGAGCAGGTACAGTTGGGTTGGGATCGGCTTTCTTGCGGAACATAATTACTCCACTATATCAAATCATTCACACTCAGGCGGTTCAGGCACCCCGATGATATTGTACCCCGAATCTACATACAGCACCTCGCCGGTGATCTTCGCCGCCATGGCTGAACATAAGAATACCGCCACTTCTCCAATATCTTCGATGGTGACATTCTGCTGTAAAGGCGCAAGCTTGGTGAAGTGACGATACATATCTTTGAACTTGGCTACTCCAGCAGCAGCCAACGTGCGGATGGGCCCAGCCGAGATGGCATTTACCCTCACACCCTGCGGACCAAAATCGTATGCCAGATAACGCACGGATGACTCCAATGCTGCCTTGGCAACCCCCATGATATTGTATCCCGGGGCAACTTTCTCCGACCCATAATAAGTCAGCGTCAGCAATGCTCCCCCCCGCACCAGATATGGCTGGAATGCTTGCGCAAGGGCAGTGAAGGAATACACACTGATATCCATTGCAGTATGAAACCCTGCCCGGCTGGTGCGGTAGTAAGGGCCGGTAAGTTCCTCACGGTTGGCAAACCCAATCGCATGCACCAGGATATCCACCTGCCCAAACTCGGCTACCGCCTTACCTGTCAAAATATGGATTTCCTCGTCATTGGCCACATCACAGGGTTCTACAAAGCTGCAGTCAATTGTCTGTGCCAGTGAACACACCCTTTTCTCTAATACCTCACCGGCATAACTCAATCCAATTCGAGCACCTTGCGCTTGAAATGCCTTCGTAATTCCCCACGCAATCGAACGTTCGTTGGCAACCCCAAAAATGAACGCATTTTTACCGGCTAATAATCCCATGATTGCATTCTTTCTTGGTTATGCGATGGTGAGGATCGAGGCGCGCGTTGCGGGTGATAGCTTCCCAGCGCTCAAGATCGCCTGGCGCGCCCGCTGGACCTGCGGCAGGTGCTCGCTGAGGTACATCCGCACCAGCTCGCGCTTCCGATCCGAAACCCGCCCATCCTGCAACATCAGCCACGAATTGACCAGGTAAACCGCCATGTCCGCCAGGTCGGAGGCGTAATAGTCGATCACCTCGCGCTCCTGTTCCTTCAAGCTATCGGTCGCAGATTTGAACTGGACGGTCTCCTCACCCAGCTGGTCTTTGAGCCCCGCCAGCTCATCCCCATACTCAAGGGCCGACCATTCATCCAGCAACCCATCCAAGGCGTGCCCGAGCAGTTTCCCCGTGGCAGCTACAATCTGCAGCTGGCTGGTGCCTTCGTAGATATTGGTCACACGCACGTCGCGATAATGACGTTCCACGTTGAACTCGCGCATATAACCTACCCCACCGTGGATCTGCAGCGCCTGGTTGCACACCCGGTTGCCCATCTCCGAGGCGTAATATTTCGTCAGGGGAGTCAGAGTCTCAGCCAGGTTGGAAGCTTGTTTCAGTTTTTGGCGCAGGTCGGGATCCGGTGTTGTGCTGGTGGCAGAGAGTTCTTCATAAATCTTGACCCGGTCAACCCATCGTGCGGTTTCACTGCTGAGTGCACGCGCCGCTTCGATCTCGCCGCGCATCGAGATGAGCATGCGGGTGACCGGCGGCAGGTCACAAATCGGCATATTGAACTGGTGGCGTTCATTCGCGTAGGAGTAGGCTACACGGTAAGCCGCTTCTGCAATCCCCACCGCCTGCGCTCCCACAGCCAACCTGGCACCGTTCATAAGCGCCATGGCATAACGCATCAGACCGTACCGACGCTTACCCAGCAGCTCAGCCGGGGTATGCTGGAACTGCACTTCGCAGGTGGGCGAGGCGTGGATGCCCAGCTTGTTCTCGATCCTGCGGATGCGCACCGTCTCATCCCGCTCAACCACAAACAAGCTCAGCCCGCGTGCATCGCTCGAGCCGGCCTCACTACGCGCCAGCACCAGCTGGATATCCGCGCAACCGTTAGTGGCGAAGCGCTTGACCCCATCGATATACCATTTCCCACTCGCCTCATCCAAAGTCGCACGGGTCTGCACAGCCCCCAAGTCTGAGCCAGCATCCGGCTCGGTGAGGATCATCGCTCCCGAGACCCCATCATGACTGAAGCGCGGCAGCAAACGGGCTTTCATCTCGGGAGTGCCGTATTCATTGATGGCAGCCGATATCTCTTGCAACCCAAACACGGTCATCAAGGCTGCATCGGCCCTGGAGACGATCTCCACCATCATCTGGAAAATCGACTCGGGCAAGTTCAGGCCTCCATATTCCCAAGGCAGCATCGCCCCCATCAGGTCAGCCTGTTTGAGCGCCATCAGTCCTTCCTGTGTGGCAGCCGCGTAGGTCACCTGCCCATCTTCAAAATGCACCTCTTCCAGGTCAGCCTCACCCGACCGGGGGGCAATCACCTTGGCGCATATCTCACCCAATAATTCCAGAAGCAGGCGGTAATTATCCTTCGCGTCGATATAATGTCGCGGTGCAGCCGGGTATTGGGCGCAGTAAGTGTAGCCCTTCTCTTTGATTTCCAGCACGTCCTGCAGCGCCAGCTGTTCCAGGCGGAACTGCAGGTCTAAATTATCCAGGAAAAAGTTATCGCTCATTGCATCTCCAATTTATCTGGCTTTCTCACGCAAGGATTTGATCAGCAGCGGTAGCACTTCAGCCACATCCCCGACGATTTTGTAATGGGCAATCTGGAAGATGGGTGCATTGGGGTCGGTGTTAATGGCAATGATCTTACTGGATTGGTCCATCCCCGCCCGGTGCTGGATCGCCCCTGAGATGCCGGCGGCAATATAAAGCCTCGGCCTCACCGTGCTGCCGGTCTGGCCAATTTGGTGCTCGCGTGAGATATAGCCGGCATCCACCGCCGCACGTGACGCCCCCACTTCACCTCCCAGTGCGTTCGCCAGCTCACGCACCAGCTCAAATTCCTCCGGGCTGTCCACGCCTGCTCCCGCCGCCACGATCACCGAGGCATCCTTCAACCTTACTGTCGGTTCGCGCGTTTCACGGCTTAACACTTTCAGCGAAAAATCGGCTGGCTCAAAAGCCACTTCTACATTTTCGATCCTGCCTTTGCGCGTAAGGTCTGGCTCGCCGTGTCTCATTACCCCTTCACGCACGGTTGCCATCTGGGGGCGGGTGTGCGGGTTGACGATGGTGGCGATGATGTTGCCCCCAAAGGCCGGGCGAATCTGGTAAAGCAGGTCTTTATACACTGCATTTTCCTTCTTGACGGTGAAATCACCAATTTGCAAATCGGTGCAGTCCGCGGTCAATCCCACCTTCAAGGCGCTAGCGAGCCGTGGGGCCAGGTCGCGCCCCACCGGGGTAGCGCCGATCAGGAAGATATATGGCTTCCATTGGCGTGCCAAGATGCTAATCACCCTGCAATATGGCAGCGTGCGGTACATATCAAGCTCGGGGTCATCGGCCAGACACACAACGTCTGCCCCGTGCTGAATGACCTTCTCCGCCAGGTCACCCACCTGATAGCCACATAACACTGCCCACACTTCGCTACTCAGCTGGTCGGCGATCTCTCTGCCTCTACCCAGTAATTCCAGGCTGACTTCGGCAATCCGCTGCTCGTCCTGCTCTATAAATATCCAAATGTTTCGCTCAGGGGTCATTTTTGTATACCTCTAATCCACAATATATTCCTTGACTAGCTCGGCGATCAGCGCATGAATCCCTTCCGGAGTCGGCAGGATTTCTTTGCTGTCGGTGGTACCGAGCACCACGTAGTTCACTTTGTATACCTGGGTGGGCGAACCGGCGATTCCCAGCGCTCCTTCGTCCACGTTCAAATCTGCGGCGGTCCACACTTCGATATTCAGGTTGCGTTGCCTAAGATACGCATCCAGCACCTGTTCATTTTCGAACTCGCCCCATTTCTTGAGCAGTTTCGGGTATTCATTTTGGGTTGCCGCCAGCTTGAATTCGATTCGCTTACGCGCCGAAGCTGGGCGCGGGCGGTTGGCAGACCCAACCACGGTCATCAGGCAAGGTAACCGGCAACTGACGAGCTCAGTTCCCAGGTCAAAAGCTCTGCGCACGACGATTTCATCCCCTTGCAGCTCGATCACCGCTTCGGTATAAGTGATTTGCGGGATGCCCAGCTTTTCTGCCACCTGTGGACCCACCTGGGCGGTGTCGCCATCAATCGCCTGCCGGCCACAAAAGACCAAGTCATAGCCACCCAATTTATCGATGGCACGTTTGAGGGTATACGAGGTTGCCTGGGTATCTGCCCCGGCGAATTTGCGGTCGGAGAGCAACACCACACGGTCGGCGCCTCTGAATAGTGCTTCCCGCAGCACCTCAGCGGCTTGCATGGGTCCCATGGTGATGACGGTCACACTGCCCCCATTCTGCTCTTTGATGCTCAGCGCCATCTCCAGCGCGTTCAGGTCTTCGGGGTTGAAGATCGCCGGAAGAGCGCTGCGGTTCATCGTCCCTTCCGCCGTCATCACCTCACCGGTCACATTGTGCGTGTCAGGCACCTGCTTAACCAGCACAACAGAATGATAAGTTCGATTAAAAGGCATTCATTACTCCTTCTTGTTAGGAATTTCGGAGGGTTGCTAAGCCTCATACCGGGCAACGAAGCGCCAGGGGATGCTCTTCCAGGGCTCGGGTACAGTGTTTAAACCCACCCGAGGCCCAATCGTCACGCTTGAATCGGGGATGGTTTCAGCCAGTTCGATGAAAAGCTCCGCTTCCGGTACGCACAGGTCAGCATCGTTCTGCAGGCGGTTAATTGCCAATGCGATGCAGATCTTCCCCGGACCGTCGGTCCATTGTTTCTGTGGTCGTCCCGCCCGGCGCTCCGCTATGCGCTCAATTCCTTCGGTGGGCACGATCCCCCGGATAAGCACCGCGGCCGGGAAGCCTTCCTTTTCTGCCACAAAGTTGAGCATCCAATAATTCCCGTAGGTGAAATATACATAAGCCCGCCCGGGAGGTCCGTACAAAACCCGCGTGCGGGGGGTGTTTCCCACGTGGGCGTGGCAGCCCAGGTCGTCTTCGCCAATGTAAGCTTCCGTCTCTACGATGATACCTGCCGTACGCAGCCCATCCTCTAGGCGAACCAGGCGTGTACCCAGTAACTCACGCGCCACCTGCAGGGTTGGGCGGTTAAAAAATGGACGGTCCAAACGTTTTGCGGAGGTCATCCGGCAATTTAACCACAAACACCCCAACCTGCACAGCGCTAATTTGCCTCTGTTTAAAGAATGAGAGTGGTTCCGATGCTATATTTCACTGGTTTAACTGGTAATTGGGTGCTTCCTTGGTGATGATCACATCGTGCGGGTGGCTTTCAATCAGCCCAGCGTTGGTGATGCGCACCAGCTTGACCTTCGTGCGCAGGTCTTCCAGGGTTGCCGCCCCGGCGTAGCCCATCCCAGAACGCAAGCCTCCCACCAGCTGGTAGACGTAATCGCGCACATTACCTTTGTATGGCACACGACCTTCGATGCCCTCCGGCACGAGCTTACCACTGCCGTTCATGGCGCTGCTGTAGCGGTCCCTGCCATAGCCCTGCATCGCTCCCAGACTGCCCATGCCGCGGTATTCCTTGAATCGCCGTCCCTCGAACAGCACCACTTCGCCCGGTGATTCGTCCAGCCCCGCCAGAAGGCTGCCCAACATGACCACATCCGCCCCAGCTACGATGGCCTTGACAATATCTCCGCTGTACTTGATCCCGCCGTCGGCGATGGTTGGGATGCCGTATTTGCGTGCCGCCCGCGTGCACTCGTAGATTGCCGAAACCTGTGGCATGCCGGCGCCCGAGATCACGCGCGTGGTGCAGATCGACCCTGCACCCACCCCAATCTTGATCCCGTTCGCCCCAGCATTCACCAGCGCATCCACCCCCTCTGCCGTGACTACATTCCCGCCAATCACCGGCAGGTCTGGCCAATCATGGTGGATGCGCTGGATCGCCCGGACGACCCCCGCCGAGTGCCCGTGGGCAGTGTCGACCACCACCACATCCACTTCCTCATCAACCAGAAGCTGCATACGTTCTTCCAGATCTGCCCCGACGCCTACCGCTGCTCCCACCAGGAGCCTCCCCTGGCTATCTTTGGCGGCATTGGGGAAATCGCGCGCCTTCTGGATATCCTTAACTGTGATCAGCCCTTTGACCACACCTTGCTCGTCGACCAGCGGCAGCTTTTCAATCTTATGTTTCTGCAGTAGCTGCTTGGCTTGCTCCAGGCTGATCCCCACCCTGGCAGTCACCAGCGGTTGTGGCGTCATGAACTGGCTCACCGGCAGGTCATAATCCTTCTCGTCGATGAAGCGAATATCACGGTTGGTCAGGATACCCACCAGCTTTCCAACTCCATCCACGATGGGCACCCCGCTGATGTGGTAGTTTGACATGATCTGCTCAGCCTCACGCAAGGTGGCGTTGGGGTGCAGCATGATCGGCTCCACGATCATGCCTGACTGCGAGCGTTTCACCTTATCGACCTCAGCTGCCTGAGCCTGGGGTGACTGGTTGCGGTGGATAATGCCGATGCCTCCCTCGCGCGCCAGGGCGATTGCCAGGCGGGCCTCGGTCACCGTGTCCATAGCTGCCGAGACGAGCGGGATATTCAAGCGGATGTTCGTTGTGAGCATACCACTGACATCCGTCTGGTCTGGCAGCACCTCAGCATACCCCGGGACGATCAGCACGTCATCGAAGGTGAGGGCTTCAAACTTGTCGAAGAGTTCTTCATTCATCGGATATTTCTCCTGTGGCAGGTGGGGTAAATATTCTCGGATAAGCTGCTTTATCCTACTATAATACGACTATTAATTGGTCGATTTTATCACACAGGGCATTACATGACTAGACAACTTTGTCAGACAACCCCGTGAAGTGACCAGCTGTGCGCCGAATTGTCTTTTAGCGTCGGTTTCGCTATGGTATAATTTCAACCTCTCGGGCGGGTAGCTCAGTTGGTTAGAGCATCGCGTTGACATCGCGAAGGTCGTAGGTTCGAGTCCTATTCCGCCCACACGAAGGCAATTATAATAACGAGCAGGGATACCTTTCCCACTCGTTATTTTTTTATTCAGGAGACTTTCATGCTCCTCCACTCTGCCTCGCAACTGCTAACCATCGCCGGCGCACCCCAACGCGGGCGCGAGCTCGGCCAATTGGGTATCATCCCCGATGGCGCCGTCCTTTTCCGCGAGGGTAAGCTCCTCGCTGTAGGCACTACCGCAGACCTTCGCCAAGCCTACTCAAATGAAGAAGCACTAGACGCCGGGGGGCAGGTGGTTATGCCGGGCTTGGTTGACCCGCATACCCATCTGCTGTGGGTGGGTGACCGCGCTGCCGAGTTCGAGATGCGACTTGAGGGCAGAACCTACCTCGAGATCCTGGCAGCCGGCGGAGGCATTCTCTCCACGGTGAACCTCACCCGCCAGGCCTCGCTCGAAACGCTGCTCGAGCAAACCCGTCCCCGCCTGGGCGAGATGCTC
>JBGOYO010000027.1:0-13686 GCA_041479715.1 Anaerolineae bacterium | reverse complement strand
CCGCTGGAGTCAATAAAAGCCGTCGCAGCTTGGAAATTATGGCTCAGTACTGCCTTACCTTCAGGGGTCAGGGGGTCTACCTTGCCAGCAACACCAAGGATTTCAGGTGCAATCGTATATCCGGCCGTATGGTCGGCACCCATTGGAGTAGTGGCATAGGTGATTCCGATACCTTTTACAGCACGCGGCTCATATGCCGGCATGGACTGACCTTTCACGGTAGGTACATGTGTCACCCCATAAACCTTACCGGTTGTGTCCGTCCCGCTTCCCAGGATACGCCCGAGAGGAGTGCCTTTACCGATTTCACGAATCAGTTTAATAGCGCCTTTACTATCTCCAAATGGGATCACACCCGCTTCCATGGCAACAGCGATGGATGTGCCTGTCTCTATGGTATCCACACCAAAGTCATTGCACAGCCTGACCATCTCGGCGATATCGTCAAGATTGTCGATCCCGCAATCCGCGCCGAGTGCCCAATCCGACTCATACTCTACACATGAAGCATGTTCGCTGCCATCTTCCTTGTACCATGTGTTGGAGCATTGGATAATGCAACCGGGGCTGCACGCATGGTTGTACAGCTCTTTCCCCAGACGCTGTTTGTTACCTTCAAAAATCGCTTCACCTGCAATCTTGGCAGCACCTTCAAAGCGACCACTGGTGAAGTTACGAGTGGGCAACCCGCCGGCTTCATTCAATACATTTATCAGGACTGCCGTTCCATACGTGTTGAGGGCACCCTTGGGTTTGGTCAGGTCATGTGTCTGTATGGAATCAATCATCTTCTTTTTACCTTCTTCGAAGAGGGGTTTATTTACAATCTTGACGCCAGGAGCACCTTTACAATCAAGGATAATGAACTTCACTCCTTTGCTTCCCAAGACTGCACCCATACCGCCTCTACCGGCGTAACGAGTAGCACGTCCTGCTAAATCGTTAAATACAATGCCTGAGTTTGCGTAACCACGTTCACCCGCGACGCCACAACCACTAATAGACACGGTCTTCCCGAAGCGTTTATACAGCTTTGGAAATACGGAAGCAAGAGGTTTATTTGTATAGCTTGTGGCATCAAAGAAATTTACTTTTGGTTTGGCAGCTTTTTTATCGAACGAGATGTGTAGACCCCAAAATTTTCCATCGTGGGATGGCTGGCCTTCTAGAATTAACGCTCGAATATTCATATCTGCCAGGTCTGAACCCCACGCAGAGCCAGCGTTTGATTCTTTAATCCCACCGGTGAGGGGAGATTTGGCTCCCACAGAAATGCGCGCTGATGTTGGTGCGGGGGTGCCTGTTACGATACCGGGTGAAAAAACTAATTTGTTATTTGATCCCAATGGATGGCACAAAGGCGGGACTTCTTCTGCGATGATAGTTGATGTGAGTGCTCGCCCGGCTAAGAAATTATACGCTTTTGGTAATTCTTCCACCCTGTATGACTGGTCATTCATATTAACTCGGAGAATCCACATTTTGAACTCCTTTGGCGTAATAATCAGTATGCCAGTTTATATTTAGCGTTGGTCGGACAGAATGATTTATAACTTTGAGTACCCTTTCCTAGGCATCTCCTTTCTATTCAGTTGCTTTAGTTAAAAGACATGTGGTTATTACTATTCTATGACTTTATGTACAGAATGTCAACTAAGCAATATGACAGCCTGTATATTGGCTCGCACCTGTTCGTCTTCCAGTTAATACCGCGTTTTACCGCAATGGTAGAGGTTCGTTTATTGATCTACCTGGGACATACTCCCATTCTTGAGCCAGTTGCTGGCGGATGTGGGCAAAAATCGCCGAAGTTGGGAGATTAGAGGGACACGACTGCTCACACATACCACAACCGGCACAGGAAACCAGCCATCGCATTACGCCGGCACGGTCGTAATGACCAGCCAAATCCCGATACGGCCGGTCCACAGAGCAAATTGGGCAGACATCCAGACAAGCCTGACATTCTCCACAGCTTTCAAGCTGATGGATGACAGCATCCACATTGGCAGGCAGTAAGCTGCCCAAACCCTGGTTCACGCGTTCCATCGTCCGGGTGTGACGTTCACTCATCTTTGCCACGATACGCTCGTGCTGGGAGATGAGACGCTCATCTGCCAGTCCTATGGAGAGATTTTCGAGTGAGAGCATATCGGCAAGACCAGGGTCATTTATCGACAACAGCATTTGCTGGCGAGCAGGCAAGCCGAGGATGTGAATATTGATTTTGGCGTGTTCGGCTGCGGGAGAATTACAAACCTGACAGGCCGAGCGATAGCGGTATGGGATGATCCCGCCCTGACGGGCGAAAGCGAGGGCTTCTTTAGCAAGATCATCATTTGAAGTGGACCGGTTATCTTCGTAGGAAAGATGGGATTTTTCGAGACGCTCGAGGCGCCACTGATATTCATCTGCAGGCAGTGTACCCAGGCAATCGACACTGATCGTAAGGAGGTTATCCAGCTTAAGCGAGGAGTGCTTGGACATTTCAATGAGAGCGCGCATTTCACATGGCCGCAGCAAGGCACCGATTTTTGCGCCCAGATTTTGGGAGAGGAATCTCGGGATCAATTTGGCGGTATTGATCTCCATGATGGGTTTAAATGGATTAATCTCAGCAATCAGGTCAACCTCAGTTATATAACGAGAAAACATCCTTTCATTACCACCCCCGCTTGTGGTTACGACCATGCCATCCAGGTCAACATCCCGCCAGATCTGTTTAACCAGGTCGCGCAGCGTACCAATGGGGTCACCATGTGTGCCTAGAGCCCAAAATACCATTATTGCACCTCCCGACTCACCGATAATTCAACTCGACAATTGTCTTTCGACAAGCTCAGCAATATCCATCACCTGGATTTGCTCGCCTAGACCTTTTGAACGGATGGCATCATCGAACATGAGCAAGCAATACGGACAGGCGGTAGCGACGACATCTACCTTGACCTGTAGCGCTTCGGCAAGCCGGCGATGGCTGATGCGAGTGTTCGGGTCAGTCTCGAGCCACATTTGACCGCCGCCACCCCCACAGCAGAAGCTATTTTCGCCCATGCGAGGCAGCTCGATTGGGTTCAGCTTTGCATCTTTGAGCAACTCTCGTGGAGCCTGATAGATGTGGTTATATCGTCCCAGATAGCAGGAATCGTGGTAAGCCAGTCGACCTTTCAACCCGTTTCCATTAGGGGTTATGTCTTTTGTCAGTGATAACTCGGTCAGGAACTCGGTATAATGTTGGACTTTGTAGTTGCTACCGAACTGAGGATACTCGTTCTTGAGGGTGTTAAAACAGTGGGGGCATTGGGTGACGATGCGGTTGAATTTGAGCTTACCCATGGCTTCCAGATTCTGCTCGGCGAATACTTGGAAGAGATACTCGTTGCCCATGCGACGGGCAGTTTCTCCACAACAGGTTTCGTCGAAACCCAGGACACCGAAATCCACATTCGCTTTTTGCAAGAGATGAACGAACGAGCGTGCGACTTTCTTATTGCGGTCGTCAAAGGCGGAAGCACAGCCAACAAAATAGAGCACATCAGTCTGGTCACCGGGGGAAAGCTCACGGAGATTTAAGCCATCGGACCAATTAAGACGGTCCTGAGCAGGAATTCCCCACGGATTCCCCTGGCGTTCCATATTGCGGGAGGCATCGGCAACAGACTTGGGGACCTTGCCAGTAGTAAGAGATTGGTAACGACGCAGATCGACAATCTCATCCACGGGATTGACAAAAGCAGGACACCGCAAGGTGCATGCGCCGCAGGTGGTGCACTGCCAGGGATAGGACTCGGCAAACGCACCAGCGAAAAGCTCCTGGTTGGATTTTCCATTCGGTTTTTCCAGGGAATTGACCATTGTTTGACGCAACGTCTGGATCAACGTGCGCGGGGAATAATCCATACCACTGATATTGGATGGACAGGCTTCCTCACAGCGCCCGCAGTTTACACAAGCATCGAACGACAGCAGCTGCTGGGAGGTGAATTCTGACACTTTCCCCACACCCAGGACTTCAGCTTGATCGATATTATCAATTTTTTCGAGAGCACCAGTCTTCCGTAAAGGGCGGAGGATAATATTCAAGGGGATATATACGAGATGGCGCATCTTGGTGAAGGGGATGCTGGCAACCAAAAGGAGAGCTACACCGGCATGGACCCACCACAAGATATCGTGCAACTGAATTGCGCCTTGGGCGGTCATCCCCATGGATGCTAAGAGGTGAGCCACCAGATTACCCACCGGGGACCAGGCAGCCCAGGGTGAATTGGTTGCTAATAATCGTGTGGCTTCCAAAGTGAATCCGAGCAACGGTATCAAAGTCAACAATATGAGAGCATAATAATCATCCCAACGAGATTCCAGGCTCTTTGGACGAAGGACCAGTCGCCTGAAAAATGCCATGATGACCCCGGCGAGAATCATAACGCCGGCGATATCCATGACCAGCTCATAGATGAGATCCGCCGTTCCTCGCGGGAAGCTGATGGTCCACGGGAAGAACAAAAGCATATTCAAAAGAAGGATGATTGTGCCAAGCACTTGGATGGTGACCCCGATATAGATGAGCTTGTGCATGACAGCGGGATAAGCCTTCTTCAGGACGCGAACCTGGATCAGAGCGTGGACAAAAAAGTCTCGAATACGTGGGATAGCTTTTTCTAGCATAGTTCCATTTGGGTTTGCCTGTGGCGATTTGGAAGCAGGTTGCGGGGCTGTTTGAGCGGTCATGCGGTACCTCCGATGTAAATCTCATTATTGACCACATTAACCGCGATAGGTGTGAGGCCGAGAGGGGGAGGACCTGCTATGACATGACCATCGTTAGGATCGAAGTACCCATCGTGACAAGGGCAGTAGATCTTCCCTTGATCGGCATTCCATTTGACGATACAGGCGAAATGTGTGCAGACGGCAGAAAATGCGCGTAATCCATCGGGGGTGTTGATTACCAAGGCAGGGTAACGACCATATCCGATGGTTTTACTTTCACCAATTGGCAGTTCATCGACTGGGCAAACCAGGACCGGTTCAGAAGGGGTTTCCTGCAGGTTTTTAGGATAAAAGTACCCTACGAGTGGACCTACAATAACAGCTGCACCGGTTACCACCAGACCCCGATTAACCAATTTTACAAATTCACGACGCGTAATCGGACTCATGGCTAGCTCACCTCCCCCCAGATGGTCAGGGAAATGATGATTAGTGTTACCAGGATGACGAAGAGCATGCGGTAGCGGTAGATGCTCCGGGATTTATCAGGTTTGTAATCGATAAATGGCCAGACAAGGATTAAACCCACTAAAAGGATTGGAAGGGCAACACCAATGATCTTTCCCTGGATGCCGAGGATCATGGGGGGTATCTTCTTGAGAATCTGGTACAGTGCCAGGAAATACCACTCCGGCTTGACATGCAAGGGAGTGTTAAGTGGATCGGCAGGCGCACCCAGCCCGACGGGTTTGAATAAAGCGACAATGCCAATGATCAAGGCGACTGCCAGAACCCCTAAAACAACGTAGAACTCGGTACGCACATGATCAGGGAAGAAAGGGATAGAATCTTCGGATTTATGTTCGTTGTCTGTCATAGCATTTCTCCTCATCAATTTATAAGGGTTTGGCGATCCCCTGGCGGCGGATCATGAGGAAGTGAGCGAACATGAAGGTGACGGTGGCTAGCGGCACGACAATCACGTGCAGACCATAAAAACGGCTGAGTGTTTCTCCGGTGACGTTCCAGCCGACACGTAATAAGATGAGCGCAAGGTTACCGATAGCGGGTATGGCGCCGGCAATTTCAGAACCAACTGTGGTAGCCCAAAATGCCCGCTGATCCCAGGGGAGCAGATAGCCGGTGAAACCAAAAACAAGGGTGAGGACCAATAGAAGCACACCGGAGACCCAATTCAGCTCACGAGGCCGCTTGTAGGCGCCCATGATAAAAACCCGCGCCATGTGAGCAATACAAATGACGATCATCCCATTCGCACACCAGTGATGAATGGCACGGATGGCCGATCCAAAATAGACCTGAGTTTCGATATATTGGATACTGGCATACGCTGCATCTGCGGTGGGTTTATAGTAGAAGGCCAGGAGGATACCGGTGATCCCCTGGACGACAAAGAGAAAGGCGGTAATGCCTCCCAGGCAATAAAACCAGCGCAGGGCATATTTTGGGACAGGCTTTTTGAGCACCTTGGTGAGAGGCTCGGAAACCTGGTAGCGGTCATCGACCCAACCCGCAGCACGATTTGTCAGAGGCTTCCAGGGAGTGCGGGTGACCCAGGTGTTGGCGCTGCGGTAAACTCCAAAGGCGAAAACCAGTCCCATGCCCCCGAAGAGAAGCCAACGGGCAAGAGGGGTCCATATGCCCTTGTTTTGACCCATGATATGACAACTCAGGCATGAGTCCTGGGCGGGAGTCGGTGGAGTGATTACGAGCTGCGGTGGAGCGGAAACCGATTCTGCCAGAGACCAGTTGGGTGATGCACCTGCAGAGGATTTATCAACATTTAGATATGTACTTGCCTGGGCATGTGTGGTGATGAATATGAACAGTCCAAGAGGAATGACCAGCGTAATAAGCAAGCCAAAACGCTTCAAGGAAATGTAACGCATGGAGCCACCTCGTTTTCAGCTGGTGTGTGTAGGTCAGCAAGGAGGAAATCCCTGCTCATTGTGACAAAAGTCACATTGATAGTATACATGATTATGCTTACGGTGCAATCATATTAAGACCTGATTTGCCCCCGGTTGCACACCTTAGATTAAGCTAAATATCGATAATTTTCCGCTGGATGGCGTACTTGATCAAGTCAGCGCGGTCGTGCAGATCCAGCTTGGACATAAGGTTCATTCGGTGAGTCTGGACGGTTTTGATCGAAATGGACATGATCTCGGAAATTTGGCGATTGGAATAGCCCTCGGCGATCAGCTGAAGCACTTCACGCTCGCGGGGGCTCAAGCCATTGGAGGAATAATCCTTTTGGAGATCTCCCCAACGCAGATAATCCTCGATGACAAGGCGTGTGATGGCAGGTGAGAGAACTGCTTCACCGCGATGTACAGCGCGGATAGCATCCAGGAGCTCATGGGCGGCAGCATCCTTGAGAATGAAACCCATGGCGCCGTTTGCTAATGCCTGGCGGATGTAGTCTTCATTGTCATGCATGGTGAGCATCAAGACCTTCACCTGGGGGCAATCATGCCTGATCTGGCGAGTGGCTTCAAGACCGCTTAGCAGCGGCATGGCGATATCCATCAAAACGACGTCAGGTAATAGCTGGCAAGTGAGCTTTACCGCCGTACGACCGTCCTCGGCTTCGCCGACTACAACCATATCAGGCTCATCTTCCAGGAGAGCCCTGAGCCCTGCCCTCAGGATGGTGTGATCGTCTGCGAGCAAGATTTGAAGCTTATTCATGAGACTTGAGAACGAGCACAACGAAAGGGTGATACAAGAAGGACGTGATAAAGGGCAACTGACGAGAAGAGAACCCTCTCACGCTTAGGACTGGTAGTAGATCGTCGCGGATATCGGTCATCGCATCCAGGTACTGTTTATGGAGACAGTTTTAGCCAAATTTATATGGACGATTGATGCATACAAGGTCATTACACGCAAGTATACATCGTAAATAATAAGAAATCAGGGCTGTTGTTTTCAGCAACCCTGTTCTATTCAATCAGACTAGATATGGATAGCGTGACCTTCAGCGGCGTGGGCGGCTTCCATCAGTGTTTCGCTGAGGGTAGGGTGAGCATGTACATTGCGTGCGATCTCAGCTGTGGTCAGCTCCATCATCTGGGCGATGGTGAGCTCGGGCAACAGCTCGGTCACTTCGGGGCCGATCATGTGCCCACCTAGAATCTCGCCGTATTTGGCATCGGTGATCAGCTTGACCCAACCGGTGTAATCACCCAAACCGAGGGCTTTGCCGTTAGCCTGGAAGGGGAACTTTCCGATTTTAACCTCTAAGCCGCGCTCCTTTGCCTGGACTTCGGTCAGACCGAATGAGGCCACTTGAGGCTGGCAATATGTGGCACGGGGCATCATTTCGTAATTCAGCTGAATCGTTTCAACACCGGCGATATTCTCAGCACAGATGATCCCTTGGGCAGAACCTACGTGGGCGAGCATCAACTTGGCGGTGACATCACCCACAGCCCAAATGCCTGGCACGTTGGTTGCCATGCGCTCATCGATCTCAACCGCACCTCTATCGCTGATTATGACCCCCATGCCTTCCAGGTTGAGGTCGCGTGAATTGGGTCGAAAACCAATCGCCACCAGAGCCTGCTCAGCCTGCAGGGTTAGGGGACCTTTATCACCGGAAGCCTGGAGAGTGACGCCGGTCTCAGAGGCTTGCAAAGACTCCACCTTGTGCCCGACCAAAAAGTTGATCTTACGGCGGGTGAAGGCTTTGCCGAGCTCGGCGCTAACTTCTTCATCTTCAAGCGGTACAAGGCGAGGTAGCATTTCAACGATGGTAACCGGTACACCGTAGGAGGACCAAATGGTGGCAAACTCAACCCCGATGGCACCTGCGCCGATGATGATGGCAGATTTTGGTAAAGTGGGCTGCAGGATCGCCTCGAGATAAGTGACGATCTTTTTCCCATCGACTTTCCAGGCAGGAGGCACCATGGTGGTGGCGCCGGTGGCAATAACAATATTCTTTGCTTGGAGCTCGGTGGACTTGCCTTCGTTATCGGTTACGGCGATGATTTCACGTGTGATGAGCTTCGCTGAGCCCATATACACGGCGATATTGTTCTTTTTCATCAAGAAGCCGACACCCTTGGTGAGTCGATCTGACACCTGTCGGCTGCGCTGTACGGCAACACTGTAGTCTAAACTAAGGTTATCGAAGGAGAAGCCAAACTCCTTACTACGCTCACGGAGGATGTGAGCAACTTCAGCATTCCTGAGCAGAGCCTTGGAAGGGATGCAGCCGACATTCAAACACACCCCACCCAACCACTGTTTATCGACGATGGCAGTCTTTAGTCCCAACTGGGCAGACCGGATGGCACACACATAACCGGCTGGTCCGGCACCGATAACGATTACATCATAGTTCTCCATAACCTCTCCTAGGTCAATATGTAATGAATGATATTTCTATCCAAGCGCCCCATCTTTTCGTTGATGACTAAAGTGCCTCACGACCAATCTCTCAATGTCTCCACGAGCTTGGCAAGGAAATAGTCCGCGATCGCGCCGTCGATGATTCGATGATCGAAGGTAAGGGAAAGGTACATCATCTGACGGATCGAGATTACATCACCTATATCGGGATCGGTGATGACAACCGGGCGTTTTTGGATTGCGCCCACACCGAGGATACCACATTGGGGCTGGTTTATGATTGGCGTGGCAAACAGCGAGCCAGTGACACCATGATTTGTGATAGTGAAGGTGCCACCACGCACCTCGTCAGGCTGGAGCTTGCGAGCGCGCGCCCGGTTCGATAGGTCATTGACTACGCGAGCGATCCCAATAAGGGAGAGATTGTCCGCCCCACGGATGACGGGCACAATCAAGCCATCTTCGCCCATAGACACTGCCATGCCGATATTGATGGCGTCGAATACCCTGACCCCTTCATCGGACCAGGATGAATTCACCAACGGGTAAGCTTTCAATGCCGCTACGGAAGCCAAAATAAAATAAGCGGTGTAGGTCAGATTGACACCCTGGGCTGCAAAGGCTTCCTTGTTGGCAGCGCGGTGGTCTGAGACGCAGGACATATCGACTTCCATTATGGTTGAGACGTGGGGAGCGACATGCTCACTCAACACCATGTGCTCAGCAATAGCCTTGCGAATAGGCGTCTGAGGATAGACGGTATAGGTGCCGGTTAGCTGTGAAACAGCAGGAGCGAAAACTGTTGGAGCCGGAGTAGACGGAGAGGCCGGTGCGGGAGAGGGTGGGGCTGCTGAAGGTGCAGGAGTAGGAGCCAGGCTGCGTGTTTCAAGATATTTCTCGATATCTTTCTTGGTGATGCGTCCACTCAACCCAGTGCCTGTAACTTTGTTAAGGTCGACATTTTGTTCGGCAGCGATTTTAGCAACCACCGGGGAGATAAACCCGAGCTCTCGAGGTGGAATGGTAAGAGGAGAAGGTGCCTTTGCTTGGGGAACTGGCGGCTGTGTCGAAGCTGGTCCAGTGGCTGGCTGGGCAGGAGCTGAAACCGGAACAGCAGGTTCAGGGGCACCCTCTTGTGGGATGGCTTCACCAGGCTGACCAATCCAAGCCAGTAAGCTGCCCACTTTGACTACCTCACCTTCCCTGGCATATTCCGCCAGGACCACACCCGAGGTTGGGCTGGGGATTTCGGTATCGACCTTATCGGTATTCACCTCCAGTATGGGGTCATATTCCTCGACTTTATCACCTGGGGATTTGAGCCACTTCGTAACTGTGGCATCTGTTACCGCTTCTCCCAATAAAGGCATCAACAATTTTACAGCCATGGCTCCTCCTTTTATGCCTACTGCGCAGTTTATTACGGATCAGTAAAACAGCGGATATTCTGAAGGTGAAACCTCATGCATCAGCTCATATACTGCTTTGAAAACAGTCTCCACGTTTGGCTTAGACCAATAGTCGCCATCCGAACCGTACGCAGGACGATGTGCAGCTCCAGGTAATGTGCGTGGGGGAGAATCAAGCCAATAGTAACCACCTTGCTCTTCAATGACCTTCTGCAGCATATAAGCGGTTGTGCCACCAGGAACATCCTCATCCACGAAGATGATATGGCCGGTCTTTTTGAGGGATTCCAGGATCATCCCGTGGAGATCAAAGGGTAATAAGGTTTGGATGTCAACCACCTCAGTTTCGATGCCCACTTTGCTCAGCTTATCGGCTGATTCGAGAGCAATACGGCAGCATGCGCCGTAAGTGACCAGAGTGACGTCTGAACCAACACGAATCACTTCAGGGACACCCAGTGGAACGGTTAAATCGCCAATATTATCAGGCAAGCGCTCCTTATAACGGTATCCATTCAGCACTTCAATCAACAGTGCCGGATCATCTGAGTGCAACATAGTGTTGTAAAAACCGGCGGCCTGGACGAAATTGCGCGGCACCAATACATACATACCGCGCAGCAAATTAATGAGGCCTGCCAGCAACGAACCGGAATGCCACACTCCTTCAAGGCGATGACCGCGTGTGCGGATAATGACGGGAGCTTTTTGACCGCCACGAGTGCGCCACTGCAAAGTAGCCAGATCGTCTGAGATGATCTCCAGAGCGACGAGGACGTAATCCAGATATTGGATTTCGGCGATGGGGCGTAAGCCGCGCAACGCCATGCCGATCGCCTGACCGATGATGGTGGCCTCGCGGATCCCCGTATCGGTGACCCGCAGAACACCATACTTTTCCTGCAGGCCGCGCATCCCCTGGTTGACATCACCAATCCGACCCACATCCTCCCCGAAAGCGACCAAGCGAGGCTCACGGGCTAAAGCTGTGTCGAAATAGGCGTTGATGACTTCGAAGCCGTTAATGGTGGGAGATTTGTCCGAATAAACAGGCTTCACTTCGGGGACGAGGAGGGCTGATTCGCTCGATTGACTATAGAGATGTGAGCCATAGCGGTCTTTATTCACCGGCTCCTGCGCTTTTACCCAATCGACCAGGGATTGCCTGATAGGCAGCTCATCATCGCGTGATTCAATCAATACTTCCATGGCGGCAGATATAATATCACGACGGAGAGGCACCTGGATGTTGACCAGCTTATCCTTGACCTGATTCAATACGGGTTTATGGGATGAGCTAGCAGCTATCTGCTCGATCATGCCTGCGACCTGTGAACGCTCGCTGAGAATGGGATTTATATATGCTTCCCAGGCGCGTTTACGGTCTTCTTCGACTAAATATTGATCCTCTTTTTCGAGCTTATCCAGCTCCTCGGCGTTACTGAATCCCTGGGCAATCATCCACTCGCGGAACTTCTTGATGCAATCGAATTCGTGTTCCCATTCCAGGCGTTCCTTTGATTTGTAGCGCTCATGGCTGCCTGAGGTGGAGTGACCCTGGGGCTGGGTGAGCTCGGTGACGTGTAAAATCGACGGCATGTGCTCATTCCTGGCAACCTTAATGGCTTGCTGGTACGCCTCGAGAAGGGCAGGATACTCCCAACCCTTGACGGTATAGATGTCAAAGCCATCGCAGCACTCACCGGGGGGACGCCGGAAACCCATGAGCAGCTCAGAGATATTCTCCTTGGCGACCTGCGATTCATTGGATACAGAGATCCCGTAGCCATCGTCATAAATGGTGATGATTGCCGGGCAGCGCAGCACGCCAATAGCGTTAACCGTTTCCCAGAACATGCCTTCAGCACAGGATGCATTTCCAATGGTCGCAAAGGCGACTTCGTCGCCATTCTTTGAGAACTGGGTAAACTGCGCTAAAGATGGAATCTGGCGGTAGAGCTTGGAGGCGTATGCCAGACCCACTACCCTGGGCATATGCGCGCCGGTAGGGGAAATATCACCGGATGAAATGGGCATGGCGGTGAGATCCTTCCAGGATCCATCGGGATTGAGTAGCCGGGAGGCAAAATGAGCGTCCATCATGCGCCCACCACTGGAAGGCTCATCAGCGAGATTTGGATTAGCATATAACTCGGAGAAAAATTGCTGGATGGAGACTACACCTGTGGCGAAGGTGATAGTTTGATCACGGTAGTACCCAGCACGAAAATCACCCGGTTTGAAAACATGAGCCATGGCAAGTTGAGGGAGCTCCTTGCCATCGCCGAAAATACCAAACTTAGCTTTACCACTCAAGACTTCGCGCCTGCCGATAATGCTGGCCTGACGGCTACGGTAGGCAAGTCGATAGTCGGAGATTATCTCTTCCACTGAGGGCAGATTATTATTTTCCTCCATATATTTACTCCACTCGGTCTGCAAGCAGCTCTGCAATATCAAGCACCTGCATCTCGCTGTTGGCAGCTTTCTTGGCATCAGTAAGCATGATCATACAAAAAGGACAAGCCACAGCCAACACGCTAGCCCCGGTTGATTCGGCTTCCTTGAATCGGTTGGCATTGACACGCTCCCAACCATGCTGCTCCTCTTTCCACATCTGTGCACCACCCGCGCCACAGCAAAAGGATTTGAGACCATGGCGGGGCAACTCTGTGTATGAAAGGCCTGTCCCGGCAATATCGAGGCGCGGCTCGGAGATTATGTGATTATGACGGCCCAGATAACAAGGGTCGTGAAAAGTAATATCGCTAGCTGACCCAGAACCTGACGATTCGGGAGCAAGCCGCAGTTTGCCAGCCATAAGCAGCTCGTGAATGAACTGCGAATGATGGATGACTGTATAATTGCCCCCGAATGCAGGATACTCATTTTTCAACGTGTGCAGGCAATGAGGGCAGGTCGTTACAATCCGTTTAGGTGCGACGGTATTGAGCAATTCCACATTGGATGAAGCTAATTCATTGAATAGATATTCATTGCCGGCACGGCGGGCGGAATCACCTGTACACTGCTCACGCGTACCCAGAACGGCAAAATTCACGCCGGCTTTATTAAGAATCTGTGCGAAGGCTCGGGCGACCTTCTGAGCGCGTACATCAGTTGCAGGGGCGCAGCCAACCCACCACAAGATATCCGGAGCCGGGTTTTCATCGATGGTGGG
>JBGOYO010000026.1:0-13824 GCA_041479715.1 Anaerolineae bacterium | reverse complement strand
TGCTATCGCACGCTGGGCACTTCAGTCCGGCTTTTACCTGGATTTCCCCTCCAGTGGACAGGTTCCGGGTATGCTCGCCGCGGTAGCTGCCGGTGCCCTATCCTTTTTGTCACCATGCGTGTTACCACTGGTTCCTGCATACCTGGGGTATATGAGTGGGCAGGCACTGGCTGCTACGAAACAAGACATCGTCGAAGAGGCAAAGGCATAGCTTTCCAACTTAGTGAAGCAATTTATACTAAGCGACGAACATTACCTCAACTGATGCCTGGCTTCCGGGGTCGGAGACGTGTAGAAATTTTTCAATCTGTAAAATACGTGTGACATGGAGACAATAGATGATTGAAGTTACGCTTTATGCCAGAAAAGATTGCCATCTATGCGATATTGCCCAGGCGGAGCTGAATGAGCTTCAGTCTACAATCCCGCATCACGTGACCGTTGTTGATGTTGACAGCGACCCGAAACTGGGCAGCCTGTATGGGTTTAATGTTCCGGTTGTTATGATCGGTCCGTATAAACTATCGGCTCCGATAGCGAAGAAAGATATGGAAATTTCACTCAGGGCAGTCCAGCAAAGTTCAGACCAAGAAGCAAAGCTGGACAAGGCGATTGCAGAAGGATTATTGAAAATACCGGTCCGCTGGACCCGCTCTGATGGATTCAGCTTGTGGATCTCACGACATTATTTAGCAGTGTTTAATGTTGTAGTTTTCATTTACCTGCTAGTTCCATTTTCGGCGCCAATGTTAATGAAGATCGGAGCAGATGCACCCGCAGGAGTGATTTATAAGGCGTACGGTTTTGTGTGCCACCAACTCGCTTTCAGGTCTTGGTTTTTATTTGGAGAGCAAGCTGTGTATCCACGGGCGGAGGCAGGGCTTAAAGGAATATTGTCCTTACAGCAGGTAACCGGGATAGATGGAGCGGATCTATTAGCAGCGCGGGCGTTTGTCGGAAATGCTCAACTGGGATATAAAGTGGCGTTATGTGAACGCGACGTTGCCATTTATGGTGGAATCCTCTTGTTTGGGATTTTATTTTCGCTACTCAAGCGGAAGATTAAACCCATCCATTGGACGATATGGATCATATTTGGAATTTTGCCGATTGCATTCGATGGTGTAAGCCAGCTGATCAGCCAACCACCATTAAGCATTATCCCGTTTCGGGAAAGCACACCTTTCCTCCGTACCCTCACAGGTTTCTTATTCGGTTTTCTAACTGCCTGGTTTGGATATCCATATGTTGAAGCGTCGATGAAAGAAAATCGCATGTTTTTGGAGGGGAAGTTAGCCCAGGCCGAGAAATGGACTGAGCAAAAAGCTATAGTGAAAGATTAACCTGTGGAAGTGTATCAGGCAGGATCGATCAAATATTATAGATTTTCGACTTTCGATGATCAGCGTGTTTACCATGCGATATTCACCCGGCATGGAGGTATCTCTCCAACACCCTGGAAAAGCCTCAATTTTGGTGCATCTGTCGGAGATGACGGAAAAAGGGTGAGTCAAAATAAGGAAAATGCATTAGCGGTTTTGGGGATTACGACCGATAGTGTATATGACGTCCATCAGGTACACAGTAATGAAATTGTATACACGGAAAGACCATTGCAGGCTGACGAACCTCATCTTAAGGCCGATGCCATAATCACAAAGATGCCAGGTGTCACCCTGATGATGAGGTTTGCGGACTGTGTACCTATTTTGCTATTCGATCCGTTTAACCAGGCAATTGGAATGGCTCATGCTGGGTGGATCGGCACAATCAATAGAATTGCCGGTAAGACAGTTCAGAAAATGGAAGAGACATTTGGCACGGTCCCCAATAATCTACTGGCTGCGATTGGACCCTCGATTGGGCCTGACCATTATGCCATTGGGGAAGAGGTGGTTGAAAAAGTTGTCTCCAATTTTGGAGAGTCAGTCAACCGGTTGATTAGCCACGACCAAGGCAAGACCTATTTCGACCTGTGGAAGGCAAACCAATTGATTCTGAAGGAAGCCGGTGTGAACAAAATTGAGACGATTGGGATATGCACCCAATGTAATTTGGATGATTGGTATTCACATCGCGGTGAGCATGGAAATACCGGAAGATTTGGAGTTGTGATGGGTCTTTACCCATAAAAGGGAAATATGGATCCGAGTTTTAAAAAACAGGAGGAAATTCAAGGTAACTATAACCGGGTATTAGAACGGATCGAAAAAGCCGCCCGGGATGCCGGACGTACACCTGATGAAATTCGATTGGTGGTTGTCACCAAGACTCATCCCGTTGATATGGTAAAAAATGTTGTGGAAGCAGGGGCAAGGGATTTTGGAGAAAATTATGTCGAAGAAGCCATCCCGAAGATTCGGGCTTTAGCTGAGAATAAAACCTTGCGCTGGCATATGATCGGGCATTTACAAAGCCGAAAAGCTCAACTTGCCTGTGAGTATTTTCAATATATTCATTCTCTCGATAGCGTAAAGCTGGCCGAAAGACTGTTCCGGTTCGCACTCCCAATGGAAAAGACATTGCCGGTCTGGCTTGAATTTAACATCAGTGGTGAAGAAACAAAATTTGGTTGGAATATTAAGCTTGAAGAAAACTGGATTAATATTCTCATTGACATAAGTAAAATTCTTCAGCTTCCAAATTTGAACATTTTAGGTTTGATGACTGTTCCGCCTTTTTCTGATGACCCTGAAGTATCACGACCCTATTTCAGACTGCTGAAGAAGTTCCAGGAATTTGTGATCCGCCAGCTGAACCCATCGAATTTCAGGGAGCTATCGATTGGAATGAGCTCGGATTTTGAAATCGCAATCCAGGAAGGCTCAACTTGTGTGCGAATCGGGCAGGCGATATTAGGACCAAGACCTGGGTGAGCTGGGAGGAAATATGTCTACAGCCATACTATATGTAATTAATTTCATCCTTTTAATAATCACAGTGATAATCATTGCCAAAGTAGTGCTGTCTTATTTCATGGATCCTTATCAACCGGTGAGGTTGTTTATCGATAAGATTGTTGATCCGATGCTGAGACCGATTCAGCGGATCATTCCTCCAATTGGTGGGTTTGATATCAGCCCACTGGTGCTACTCGTCATCATACAATTAATAGGCAGGCTGATTGTCAGTATTTTATAACCGATAATTTTCTGAGTGGGTTTATAAAAATTAAGTGTAATTGAGCGTGAGCTATTAACACATATGCAGTGCTTTACCGCTAAAATAAAGACCTTTAAGAACCGGCATTATTTTAGTAGTGTTAACTATTTTCTTTTTTTTTTCATAAAAGAATAGGTCAAGTGTTATCCTCACAATAACGACACCAAATGGAGAGACACAATGACCTACCGAGAGAAATTTTCCTTACCGGCAGAACTTCTGGAACGGGTCAGCGAGTAAAGATTTGACATACTACCGGAATTGATCCAGGTTATCATCGATGCAGCAATGCAAGCAGAACGGCAGCAGTACTTGAAAGCAGAACCTTACCTACTAAAGGTGTGGAACGATTGCATAGAGAGATACGCCGTCGGGCTTGTGTGGTGAGCATCTTCCCCAACCAGGCTTCCTGCCTGCGATTGGTCTCAGCAGTACTCGCAGAGATCAGCGATGACTGGCTTAATGGAAGAATGATTTTGACTTATTAAGGTTCAGTTTTTCGATAGAGGATGCACTTGTTCTAAGAAATTACTGAAAAATAATTGCACAATCTTCAGATGAGAATGCTTTGCCAATATTCCGTAGGGTCAATTGCCATTTCCAGCTATCAGCCTATTCGATATTATATTTAACTTCAGTCGGCAGCTTAATCCCTGAAATGATCATTAACCACAATACATAGTAGGCAAGATCTTTGATCTCACCGGTCTTATTGGAATAGACGGAAAAGATCTCACTGATCACATCTGCATCACATTTTATGCGTAGATAATCTAGTGCGCTCAGTACCTCATCCTGGCTACCGTTGGCAAGGGCTTTGACCACCAGGTTATCGGCAGGCTTGCCTGGCGCGACGGTGGTGCCGATTTTCGTGGCGTAATTAATTAGCCAATCCATTTCCGTCGGATCGCCCAGCGGCCTGGGGGCATAACTTATCTTGCGACGATACTCATCGAATGCCTGCAGGGCAGCATTTCGAACGATCCATTCAGTATCTTCTAATTGCATGTTCTCAACGATTTTTATCGCCCAGGGCTGATTTACCCGGATGAGGCCAAACGCCACCGATCGCCTGACCAATAAATCTTCCATAGTCACTCCATCCTTGAGCGCAGGGTGACCTTCGATGGGGTTATTGGCCAGCGCTTCAGCTGAATACCGTCGGGCAAGATCAGATCCATTCAATAAAGTCGTGGCTAGAATCTCCAGTGATTGTTTATCACCGATGGCACCCAATGCCAAACTGGCTGCACGGATTGAGGCAGGCGAATCTTCCTGAAGCATAGCAGTAAGGTCCTCAATCGCCTTTTTCTCAGCCAGGATTCCACAGCCCAAGGCGGCTAATTGTTTCAAATTTGGCTGGTCAGATTTTAGTAATTGGCGAAATAATACTGAAACTCCCGTATCGCCTGAAAATGCCAACCCGCAGATGAACTTTCCTGCCAGGCCGGGTGTATCCTTCTCCTTGTGTAGAACGGTGGTCAATGTGCGCAGTATGATGCTGCGCCACTGGCGATTTTTAGGGGCGATCTGCAACCAGCGGGCAATCGTAAGATGGTTGGTATGGAGAATGTCATCTTCTTGAATTAGTTCATTTATAAAGGGGGTGACATCCCCATTACGTGCAAAGTAATACATCGACAAGGTTTTTCCAACCCAGGGAGGTTGGTTTTGAACGTGGCTTACAGCGCCTGTATACGTCAAAGCATTCCCGGCAAGATAAGCACTGAATATCGGGTGCGAAAAACCATACTGTGAACCCGCGTAGCTCATCAAAATACCACTATTCGTTAAGGAGTCAATGCCGGTCAGCTCGTTAACTCTAGTTGACTCCGGGGGCTCTTGTGTTTGATCGGATGGTGTGGCTTCGTCCGAAACATCCGTAGCTACTGGATTAACACCAATATCCAGCTCAGATAAGAACCGCGCTGTATCGTGCGGATTAGCTGAGACGCTCATTTCAATTATAAGATGAAGAGCAAATCCTTCTAATCCGGCACGGGTTTTCGACACACCGCTGGTCATACGACGTATGTATGCTTCGATGGCGCTTGGACCATCTGTCCCGAGGGAGTCACCTGTATAAGCTGCCCAGACTTTCAGCACATATTCAAGTGGTTTTAGTATGGTATTTTCAGCTTTCAGCCAGCTGTTCAGATATTGGGTACGAATAATCCTCGATTGATGTTTCCCGGGTGGGTTGATCCATTTGTCCCAATTCTGACTCCAACGAAGCAAGATGGCGTTGCGCTCATCATCACCCCAAGCAGCCATACCAAGAAGACTGAACCCTAAGGCGGGTAATCCTGCCAGGTCTTCATAAGACAATGCAGTGATGACACGAAGCTTGGGATATCTAGCCAGCAGGGACTGTATGTAAACAGTAATTACGTTTGCCTGATTGGGTGGTAGCTCGTCACAGCGGTCAAGGATGAGGATTGCGCGCTGTTTGTCCAATGCGGAACGGATGACTGCCGGAAGGCGGGGTAAGGTTAATGGAGTAGTATAGGTGGATATAGCATTGAGTAAAGTATCTACCACATCACCGGAAATCGGTTCGGTTTTCTTACGCGACCGATTTATCGGATCAGATTTTTCTGAATCGGCAATTTCCTGGGAAGCAAGAATCTCATCAACATGGTGGAGGTAACGATAAATATCGGTAGCATGAACATAAAGCGGTAATACACCTTCCAAGATACCCAGACCGGGATCGTTGCGGGCAAGGGAAGTTGCCAACCAGGCTAACGCCACTGATTTACCGCTGCCCGGATGCCCGGCAAGAATGATATTTGCGCCCCCTTGCATGGCTTCAACCAAGGTCATCGTTGAGGCCTTGTATACAGCGGCCATCTCAGGCCAATCAGGCATATAAGGGACTGACAAGCTGACGCTGTCGGTAGGGGCTAGCTCAATCGATTTAGATGCCTGGATCAGTGGGATTAACACCTTGGGGATGATCACTATCTCGTCAAGAGAAAATAGCATGGAAGCTATATGCTGTTTTTGGGTAATGCGATATACATCGTTTCGCAGCCGAACGTCGGCACTGGTCGAGAAATTTTTACGGATACCACTCACATTTTTACGCGTTGAACAAATTAACTTTGGGATATATATAATCAACCTGGAAATGATCCAGGTGAACAGAGCCCCTGATAAAAACCCCAACCAGAATGATGGCGAGCTAAGGTTCAAATTTTGAAAAGCCCTATGATCAATCCCAAGCACTAGCCTGGATAGAGTATTCTACCGCAGGTTGGACAGCGGACGAGCAGACCTGGCGATTGGGTTGATTGGATCAGTGCAGCTGTAAGGGTCGCCCCGCATGCTCCGCAAGCCCGGGAGGAGATTTTTACCACTGCAACCCCATTCCTGGCTTTTCTGAGCTGCTCGTATAATGTTATATCCGGTGCAGATATCGGGGGAAGGGCGGCTCTCCTTTCGGATTCCAAACGCTCGATCTGCCCCAATAATTTCGTCTTTTCTCCATTCAAAACTGCATTGTGTTCGATTTGCTTTGCTTCATCATCCTTCATTGCTGATTTCGCATGCGTCAGATTAGATTCGGCCTCATCGACTGCCATCATGGCTTCCAATTCATGATCTTCTAGTGTGATGATCAATCGCTTGAGAGAAGCAATTTCATTTTGTAAATCCTGCAGCTCCTTAGGGTTTTGAACCTTCCCACCATATAACGCTGCTTCGGACAGCTCGATTTTTGCTCGCACGTCATAAGATTTATTCTCTGATTCGCGCTGCTGTTTTAAATCTGCTTGATATTTCTGCTCTGTAACAAGCACAGTTTGCTGTGCTTCAGATAACAATGAATTATCGCTCAATTCCTTCTCAACATTTTGTAATGCTAATCTGGCATTATCCAATTGACCGTCGATCTGCTGCAACCTGTAGAGGACTGATATCTGGCTCATATCAAGATTATAGAGTGGGATTGGCGAGAAGGCAAGAGAAAACAAGGCACAATATTGGAAGATTCATCTCATTAGTTTGGTAAAATATCATAGCATTTGTATCTATTTTTGAACTAATCTAACCTCACGATGAATATATATCGTTTGACGATTTTCATTCTGATAGTTTGCGCACTTTTCCTTGTGGCTGCGAGACCGGTCCACGCGGCGATGTTATATCTTGTCACCCAGACGGTCACACCCTCACCTACGGGACGGACCAGTACTCCATCTCAAACGTTTACACCGACAATGACGCCGTCAAATACTGCGACAACAACTCTGATCCCACTTCCAGCAATCACTTTGATATTCCCTGCGTCCACAACAACTCCGACACCGACAATCACTACCACACCCAGTATTGCTGATGAAACGTCTCATCCACACGGAACTAGCGGCCTTAACAACCTGTCAGCAAGGTATAGATTATTAGCAGTTTTAATCGCACTACTGTGGCTTGTCCTGATCGGTTTTGCTGTCCTTTTTATCCGCCAATTTAAATAAGGTTTTGCCCCTCGTCAGCTCTAAAATATAATTTATAGATTGCGAATATGACTTTTGCCTAAGCACTTGCATTAGTTGCGTTCAAGCCATCACCGTCTTATTAAAGGCATCATCAATTATGACGCAACGTGTTATAATTTAATCAACAAGGGTATTTGGATAAAATATATATAAAGGAGTTTAAATATGGATACGAATGCTGAGGTTAAGCAGGAAGAAGAGAAAGAAGAAGATTATTCTCTCCACGATATGATGAAAAGGATGATGCTAGCTGGGGTTGGAGCAATTTCGATAATTAATGAAAAGCTAGAGCAGCACATAGATAAGTTGGTGGAACGCGGTGAAATCACCCAAAAAGACCGGGAAGAGATGATTGCTAAAATGAAAGAACGGCGGCAGAAATTCATGCACCACCGGCGCGACTATGCACGCAAGCACGTCGCAGAAGCGCTCGAGAACTTAGACGTCCCAAGCAGGACTGATATCGATACATTAAGTCAAAAGATAGCAGATTTGGAAAAGAAGATTGATGAGCTGAATAAACCTAGCGCATAACACGAATGCATAGCCATCAAAATCAAGTCAATAAACCAATTTAACAACAAGGGAGGGGTATGCCCCTTATTATTAAACGCTATCGTAATCGAAAACTGTATAATACACAGTCTAAGCGGTATATTACACTCGAAGAGATTGAACAGATTATAAAAGAGCAGGAAGAAATCAAGGTCATCGATAATGATAGCGGGAATGACATCACTGCGACAACGTTAACCCAAATTATCTTCGATTTAGAGAAGAACAAGACCGGGGTATTGCCAGTCGATCTACTATTCAGCCTGATACAGTCCGGAGGCGAGCGTATCAATGAAATTCGGCGAAATATCTTTACATCAGTGAACTTCGCCCATCATTTTGATATCGAGCTAGAGCGACGTGTAACGCTATTAATCGAAAATGATGAATTAAGTAAGACGGATGGGAACCGGCTGTTGGGAAAACTGCTCTCGATCGGTTTTAAACAAGATAGTTTAATTGAAAATGTTGAGGGGAAGTTAGTCGAATTCCTAAAGGACCGGGAAATACCCACCAGGGATGATTACAGAACCCTGATGAATAGGATAGACACTTTGTCTAAAAAGGTGGAAGAACTTTCTGTAAATGAAGCGAAAGAAAAAGCTGGTGCCAAAGAGAATTAGATCATCGAATATCGCTTGAGTGCGCTCTCCAAAATCATATTGACCAATTCTGTGTGACCGATACCCTCTCCGGCTGCTTCAATGACCAGGTCGGATATACCGGGAGCGAGTCCGGGCAGGGGGTTGATTTCAAGGATGTAGGGTTTATAGTTATTGTGAACGTCCAGGCGAAAATCCACCCTGGATACATCCAGTGCGCCGGTAACGCGAAACACAGCTGCAGCCAGCCAATTCATTTCATCTTTCTGCTCATCCGTGATGGGAGCAGGGCATAAATAAGTCAACTGATCGGCGAGGTCGACTTTCAACCGGTTGCTGTAAACCGTATCTGAATCCGAAAATGGAGCCAGGTCAACTTCCATGGGTGGGAGAAAGTGAAGACCAGCCTGGATCCGGCGAGCATTCTCGTCATCGGGTAAGCGTTGAGCGACAGGACCCAACAGGTTGCCGACAAACCCAACGGTGACTTCTCTACCTTCGATATATCTCTCCACAAGCGCAGGCTCTTTATATTTATCTAAAATTGTGCAGATCTGATCCCGCATCTCGTCTTCGTTGTATACGATTGAATTCCTCGAAACTCCCATGCCGGTACCTTCACGGCTGGGCTTGACAAAAAGCGGGAAACGCATCTCCGGAGACAGGGTCTCATTAATCCGTTCAAAGGTTTGAAATTCAGGGGTGGGCAAATCGTGAAATGCAATCACGCGTTTGGTCATCGGTTTATCGAGCGCTAATGCCAGGGTAAGGACTTTGGAGCCAGTATAGGGGATGCGCATCATCTCAAGTAAGGAAGGCACCTGCGCTTCACGCGCATCTCCGAAATGGCTTTCGCAGATATTAAAGCAGATATCTGGTTTAAATGCGGGTAGGAGTTGAAATAATGAAAGATTACCTTCGAAGAATTCGCAGATATGACCCCCTGCACGAATCGCTTCAACCAACGCATTTACTGTTTTTTCTGAATCCAGGTCATCCCATTGATCTTCTGCCATCCCTTCAAATTTCGGAGCGTTTTTCTTGAGATTGGCGAGTAATGCAACCCTAAATTGTTTCATGCTTCTCCTTTTTTAGATGACATAAGATACAACCTTTAAGGCGTGGTGTCAAGCGCAATTACCTTCCTTTTCGATACCACTTAACGGATAAGGTAAAATTGAGTAGATCTATTTTGCGAGCAATAAATCAATATCATAATTACACAGAGGTCATGATGGATTTTACTGAGCTGATTGCGAAACGTTATTCCGTGAGAGCATATAAACCTGATCCAATCGATGACGAACAATTACGGGCAGTATTGAATGCAGCTCGTTTGGCACCGACTGCGAGCAATCGACAACCATTTCAAGTCATCGTGGTGCATACCAAGGGTCGGGAAGAAGAGTTGCTCTCCATCTACCAACGGGAATGGTTTGTGCAGGCGCCATTGGTCCTGTGCATGTGCGGCATTCCGTCTACGGCATGGGTGAGAAAGGATGGTAAATTATACCTGGGCGTGGATGTCGCCATCGTAATGGATCATCTCGTTCTAGCAGCCGCCGATTTAGGATTGGGCACCTGCATCATTGCAGCATTTGACGAAGCGAATTCGCGTAAGGTTTTATCCATTCCTGATGAGGTGATACCGATGTTATTTACCCCGTTAGGATATCCAGCTGATGTACCGGGAATTAAAAAGCGTAAAGAGCTGGAAGAGCTAGTCAGATATGAGCACTGGTAAGTCGATCAGTTGCTATTGCAGGAAGAGCAGGACCCGCTGGAACATCCCGCACAGCCACTGGTGTTACCTCCGGCGACAATCTTAGAGCCACTCTGGGCAAAAAAGACCGATAATGCGCGCTGGGTCTGACTGCTTTGGCAGGATTTGCATGGAATAGTGGCATCTGCATCCTTGATCGATCGAAGTATTTCGAAACGAGCCCCGCAGTCCTTGCAAATGTATTCGTAAATTGGCATAAATACTCCTGATTATTTTCTGGTGAATATTCTAATACTTCTGGTGGTGCTGGTCAATATAGTTTAGTGAGGTCAATATGCGACTAAAGCCGGATTTTGTCATCCTGATATCCGCTGATGCTGAATGGCGGTCGCTCGGCAAGTTGTTGTCAGGTCATCGGATCCACCGCTCACCATACGGAAATTGGTTCTCATATCGCTATCCGCCTACAACTGGGTTGATCAAACCCATAATATATATCCATGGAGGCTGGGGTAAGGTGGCGGCTGCTGGTTCGGCTCAATATGCAATCAGTCGCTGGCAGCCGAAGTTGGTAGTCAACCTAGGAACATGCGGAGGTTTTGAAGGCAGTATTGACAGGGGTGAAATAATATTGGTGGAAAAAACGCTCATTTACGATATTTATGAGCAAATGGGTGACCCGGAAGAACATATCAGGCAATATGCGACCGAAATCGATAATTCATGGATCAGTGAGCCGTACCCACTCGAGGTAATCCGTTCATTGCTCGTGTCGGGTGACCGCGACCTCTTCTGCACAGAATTACCAGTGTTGAAAGCCAATTACGGGGCAATCGCAGGTGATTGGGAATCAGGCGCAATTGCCTGGGTAGCTGCCAAAAACCGAACACCATGTTTGATCCTCAGAGGAGTCACTGACCTGGTCAGCGAAAACTCCGGAGAGGCATATAATGGCAACGTCAGCAATTATTACGAAAATACCGAGCATATCATGAACAAGCTGGTTGAATCATTGCCCCTGTGGCTATTGAAATACTCAGAACATTATCCCATCTAAAAGAGGAAATAGCCCAGAATCATCGCCGACAGGGTGATCGTTATATTATCGATGTCCTTTAATGGTAATGATTCAACCAGGGCGCCAATAATAGCAATAATGGTGACTGGGAGCAAGTACGATTGGATGGGGGAGGAGAAAATTCCCGCTTTGGTGAATATCCACACGATTAAGACCGAGAAAAACCAACCACCCACCAGCATACCAATCGAACCCGCCCAGGATTTTGATTGATTCCAGGGAATTTTTATTGCACCCCATTTTCGACCAAATATATCTGCAAGACCGTCGCCACCGCACATCAACATCAGTGCGATGATGCCGACGGGGGAAGATTTCCAATAAACGATCGTCAGAATCACAAAGATGATCCCATAATATAGCGGACCGCGTAGAATCTCCCGGCGATCACCGCTCCTGGACATGGCTTTTACCGATGCCTCATCTTTAATGATACCGATGCCGATCAACAGGAATTGCAGCGTGAATGCAAGGGGGACTAACGCAGCGAGATATTTATTGATAGGATTGTTATTAAATAACAGCCAGCATAAAACAAAAAATGGACCGGTGCCAATGTGGATGAACTTCCGGCTTTGATGATTTTCAACCCAGCCTCGAAGTGCCAGGTAATCATTTAACCTCAGCCATGCCAGTGCAACAACAAACGTAATGATCAGTGCGACGATATTGCTGGATAACATCTGTTCACCCTCTCTTCGAGCGTTACAAATGCTGGACTGAAGACCTAATCACGTCCATGGAGCTGACGCTCAATTTCGCGCTCGGTGTCGCGTTTGGCAATCTCGGCGCGCTTATCGTACAGCTTCTTGCCTTTGGCAACCGCGATCTCGACCTTGGCTCTACCATTTTTTAAATAAACCGATAGGGGAATAATGGTTACCCCTTTTTGGCGGACTGTATTCCACAATTTACGGATCTCAGAGCTGTGTAAAAGCAGCTTCCTCGGACGGCGTGGTTCATGATTGTAGATACTTGCTTGCTCATACGGTGCAATATGGGCATCTTCCAACCAGGCTTCTTTTCCATCGATGCGCACGTAAGCCTCCGCCAAGCTGATCTGACCTGCCCGGATGGATTTTATTTCACTACCATGAAGGGCGACCCCGGCTTCGAAAGTTTCAAGAATGAAATACTCATGCCGTGCGCGCCTGTTGGTGGCGACTGCTTTTTCTCCCATGGGTCAATTCTATCATAAGGGATAATCACGGCTTTTCGAATGGAGGGTGCTCGAGCAGGTTAATTTATTGAAGATCGACTGCTCATTAATCGTTATGGTATATATATTAGTGGACATATTTTTCCAAATGCAGGATCAAATTCTCTGCCAGAGCAGCCCTAGAATGATTCTGCCTGGTGTAATTCAATCCGTTTTCTCCCATTGTTTTTCTTCCCGAGGGAGAGTCCCTCAGACTTATTAATGCTTCGGCCATTTTCGTGGGGTTTTCCGGTGGGATAAATATACCACCTTGAACATTTTCCACAACATCCCGGGCTTCTCCATCAATGCTCAGCAGGATCGGTCGTCCACAAGCCCAGGCATCAAAGATTTTCGAGGGGAGGGCACCCTTGAATATCTCGGCTTTCTTTAAAGGGATAAGGGCAACATCAGCGGCTGACAGGTAATCCGGGATTTGTTCTCGTTGTTTTTCGGGCATCAGGGTCAGGTTGGGCAGGTTATATGAAGCTGCCAGAGATTGGATTTCCGCTTTTTTCGGTCCATCTCCGATCAGTAGAATGTGAATATCGGGGACAATTTGTAACACACGGGCTGCATCCACAACCGTTTCCAGTCCTTGTGCGAGGCCATGAATACCAGCATAGATAGCGATGAATTTTTGTTCCAGTCCCAGCTCACGGCGGATACGTTCACGCCCAGCTGGATTGAAAGCAAACAAATCGGTGTTGGCGCCATTCGGAGCGAAGCAGAGTTTATCGGTTGGTATCCCGCGTTTAGCAAGACGGTCATAGATGCCATGCGTGACGACAACCACCTGAATGGCTTTGCGGTAGCAAGCCTGTTCCAGTCTGGTCGCCAGCGAAATTGCACGCTGATTGGACAACTCCCCGAGGGCAACGGCTGATTCTGGCCACAAATCCCGAACCTCAAAGACCAGGGGTATACACTTGATGGCGCTCAAAAACAGCGCCGCACCGCCTACAAAAAGTGGAGGAGAGGAGGCATATAACAGGTCATATTTACTT